>CAYOHY010000003.1:6624-86906 GCA_964403885.1 uncultured Eubacteriales bacterium | reverse complement strand
TAGCTGGGGTACTGGTGGTTCGACGGCTTCTTGATGGCCTCGGCCATCGCGTCGATGATGCGCTGCGGGGTGGGCATGTCCGGGTCGCCGATACCCAGCGAGATCACGTCGACGCCCTTGGCCTGCAGCGCCTCCTTCTTGCGGTCGATCTCAGCGAACAGGTACGGCGGCAGGTTCTCGATGCGCTTGGCGGTCCTCAAGGTGCCCTCTCCCCTTACAGTTTCGGTGCGTACGGTGACGACGCTGGGGTGCGTCGTGCGTGACATGGTAACACTAGCGCCGTGTGGCGCGGATTGCCGACGTGTTGCGTGCTACTCGTCATCCTCGGCGATGATCATGGTGCCCGAGAACACCTCTTCGGCCGGGCCGGTCATGTAGACGCGGCCGTCCTCGGCCCAGCGGATCTCGAGCTCTCCACCGGGGAGCTCGACGGTGGCCTCGCGTCCGCCTCGGCAGTTGAGCGCAGTTGCGACGGTGGTGGCACAGGCGCCCGTGCCGCAGGCGAGCGTCTCGCCGCAGCCGCGCTCCCATACCCGGAGGCGGATCTCGCCCTCTCCCATGATCTGCGCGAACTCGACGTTGGTCTTTCGCGGGAACGCAGGGTGAGTCTCGATGATCGGACCCAGCTCGTGGACCGGTGCCGTCTCCACGTCGTCGACGAAGATGACGCAGTGCGGGTTGCCCATCGACACGCAGGTCACAGCTACCTCGCCCATCTCGGTCTCGAGCGTGCAGCCCACGACGGGGTTGTCTTCTCCGTCGCAGCGCAGCAGTGTGGGAACGTCGCCGGGCGCGAGGATGGGCTCGCCCATGTCGACGGTCGCGAGATGCATGGTGCCGTCGTAGGCGCGGGTCACGGCGATGTCGTAGACCCCCATCGCCGTCTCGACGCGGACCGAGTCACGGCCGGCATCGATCAGGCCGTGGTCGACGAGGTACTTGGCGAAGCAGCGGATGCCATTGCCGCACATCTCGGCCACCGAGCCGTCGGAGTTGCGGAACCACCAGCTGAAGTCAGCGTCATCGGTGGCGGCCGGGCGAACCAGCATGAGCCCGTCGGCGCCGATGCCGAAGTTGCGGTCGCAGAACCACTCGACCGCCTCGGGGCTCAAGTCGAGCTCGGAGGCGAGATCCTCGATGACGATGAAGTCGTTGCCCAGACCGTGCATCTTGACGAAGTTCAGTTCCACGACGACTCCTCGGTGGGTGGTGTTCTCTCAGGTATCCGGCCATTCTAGCGCGTCGAGCGCCGCCTCGGCGGTCTGCTGAAGCGACAGCTCGGTGACGTCGATCCACATGACGCGCGGGTCCGAGCGAAACCAGGTGAGCTGGCGCTTGGCGTATCGCCGTGACGCTTGCTTGATCGCCGCGACCGCCTCTTCCAGGTCGGCACCCTGCTCGAGTACGGGCACGAGTTCCTTGTACCCGATGGCCTGCGTCGCAGTCAGCGCCGCGCGCAAGTCACCCGCAAGAAGGCTCTCCACCTCGCCGAGCAGCCCGCGCTCCATCATCACGTCGACTCGCCGGTCGATGCGCTCGTACAACAATGCCCGGTCCATCGTCAGCCCGACGAACCGCGCATCGTAGACCGACTCACGTGCCGAGAAGCCCGCGTGTTGCGCAGCGTAGGAGGTTCCCTCCGCGAGCATCTCGAATGCGCGGATCACACGTCGCACATTGTTGGGGTGGATGAGCGCCGCAGACGCGGGGTCGACAGCCTGAAGCTCGGCGTGGAGGGCGTCACTGCCGTGCTCGTGGGCGTAGTGCTCCCAGCGGGTGCGCACGGGGTTGTCGACCTGCTCGCCTGCCGGAAACTCCATGGTGTCGAGCGCGGCCCGCACGTACAGCCCGGTGCCTCCGCACATCACCGGCAGCACGCCTCGCAACGCGCAGTCAGCGATGGCGCGGCGCGCCTCTGACTGATAGAGCGCAGCTGAGTAGGCGGTTCCCGGCTCGGCCACGTCGATGCAGTGGTACGGCACGCGCCGCTCATCCGGCGAGGGCTTGGCTGTGCCGATGTCCATGCACCGGTAGACCTGCATGGAGTCTGCCGAGACGATCTCGCCGCCCAGACGCACCGCGAGCTCCTCGGCGAGCGCCGTCTTTCCCACGGCGGTGGGGCCGACGACGGCGAGGACGCGGGTCGCGGTTGAGGTGGGGTTCGATGTGGTCATACCCTAAGTGTAGCGGTCGACCTTGAAGCGTTCGAACGAGCAGGGCTCGCCTTCTCGGATGCCCGCCTTTTGCATGGCGATACTGACCTGGGTCTCCACGTCGTCGACGCCTTCGAGGTCCGGCAGCAAGAGCCCGCGACGCCAGCCGCTCGACGTGATGACGCCGTACTGTGCCGGGTCAAGCTCGCCAAGCGTGCATGACTCGGGCTCATGGAGCACGTCGACCTTGATCTCCAGGTCCGCGAGTTCGGCGACGGAGAGCGCGGGAAACCGGGGGTCGTGGACCGCCGCTTCGACGGCGTTGGCCGCAACCTCTTCAGCGAGCGTGTCACGGGTGGCCAACACGGTGCCGATGCAGCCGCGCAGCGAGCCGTCGCGGTGCAGGGAGACGAACGCCCCGGCTCGCGGCGGCAGGTCCGAGCCGTCCAGGTGAGGTGACGCCAGGACCCTCCCCTCGCGAACATAGGACTCGATGGCAGCGCGTGCCAGAGCCACGATGGGCGACTCGGCCTGGCCCGGGGTTCCGCCCTTGTGCCCCGAGACGGGTGTGGCCGCGCCGATGATGCCGACCGCTTCCTCGCCCGCAACGGCGGTCAGATACCCCACGCCCCACGGTCCCTCGTAGCTGAGTACATTCGTGGGGACAGGGTCATCGCCGCAGAATCCACCGAGCGTGACGAACGACCTGAGTCCGCACTCGCCTCCGGCCTCCACGACGTCCGGGTCGATGTCCATGAGTGCCTCGAGTGTCCCTTGTCTGACGAGGTCGACGATGGTCTTGTCGAGTTGTGCGCCCAGCGGCGAGTAGCCCGCAGGGGCGTCGGTGGTCAGCCGGTGGCTCAGATCACCGCTCGCGACGAACGCGATGCGTCGTTCGAGACCGTCTGCCGCCGCCCTGATCGCGGCTCCGACGGCCCGGTGTGCGGTGTAGGGCAGGTACGACAGTCCGAGCACGACGAGCTTTCGCGTGCAGTCCGGGTCGAGGAACGACAGTGGCACGATGGAGGCGTGATCGAGGATACCGGGGCGCAAGCGCGGGTCTCTCGAGCGCGGGACGGACGCGACACCAACGGACTCCATCGCTGCACAGATGGCCGAGGCGAGCTCGGGATCACCGTGAAAGCGATAGGGTGCCGTGTCTCCGAAGTCCGCGAGTGAGCCGGCCAGCACGTCGCTGTCATCGACGGAGAACGCGTCCATGAGCGCAGGCGCGTGAGGTGACATCAAGACGATCGTCTCGGGGTCGAAGGAGCTGAGTGCACGGGCGATGCGCCCAAGACCGTCGATGCTTGCCGCAGTCACCGCAGCGCGCGCGTGACCCACGCCCTCGACCATGATCGGAGGATGTGGAGCGATGACTCCGAAGATGCCCTGGTCCACAGCGGCTCCCCTCCCCGATGACTGGCGTGCCCGGCGGGCACTCTACAACCTATAGGTTGGTACCCAGCTGTCCGGAGAGGAACCACGTCTGGGCCTCGTCGATGGTCACGGGTAGGATCCGTCCGGCGTAGTCGTGGGTGCTCAGACCCTCCGGCACGAGCACGTGGGCGACCTTGTTGCCGGGAGTGCGGCCGGTGAGGACGCGCGGGTCGCGCTTGCTGGGGCCCTCGAAGAGCACCTCCTGCACCGTGCCCACGAGCTCCCTGTTCTTCTCGAGCGCCGAGCGCTGTACGACCTCGACCAGCCTGTCGAAGCGCACCTGGGTGACGTCTCGCGGCACGGCGTCATCCATCGAGGCAGCAGGCGTGCCTTCGCGCGGCGAGTAGATGAACGTGAACGCCTGGTCGTAGCGAGCGGCGCGGACCACGTCCATCGTGTCTTCGAAGTCGGCCTCGGTCTCGCCGGGGAAGCCGACGATGATGTCGGTCGACAGTGCAAGGCCGGGGATCGCATCGTAGAGGCGGCCGACCAACGCGAGGTAGTCCTCGCGCGTGTAGACGCGGTTCATCGCCTCAAGGATGCGGTTTGAGCCGCTTTGGAACGGCAGATGGAGCGACGGCATGACGGCGGGCAGGGTCGCCATCGCCTCGATCGTGGCGTCCGAGAGGTCCTTGGGGTGACTCGTGGCGAAGCGGATGCGCTTGATGCCGGTGGCCGCGACCGCGTGCAGCACCTCGGCGAAGCGTGGCTCGCCGTGCAGATCGCGTCCGTAGCTGTTCACGTTCTGCCCGAGCAAGGTCACTTCGAGGACGCCGTCAGCGACGAGTGTGTCCACCTCGCGCACGATGTCGTCGAGGGGTCGTGAGCGCTCGCGCCCGCGCACGTACGGCACGATGCAGTACGTGCAGAAGTTGTCACAGCCCACGGTGATGGGCACCCAAGCGTGCCACGGATGCTCTCGCTGGGACGGGAGATCGCTTGCGAACTCGGTGGTCGACTCGAGGATCTCGACCTGGGGCGCGCGCTGTGACGACGCCGCGTCGATGAGTGCGGGCAGGTGCGACACGTTGTGCGTGCCAAAGACCACGTCGATGTGGGGCAGCTGGTCGAGCAACTTCTGCCCATCGCGCTGACCGATGCAGCCACCCACCGCGATGACGGGGCCTGTCCCCTTCCGGGGCTTGAGCGCCTTGAGGCTCGCGACCTGGCCGCGGAGCCGCTCATCGGCGTTCTCGCGCACGCAGCAGGTCATGAAGACGACCACGTCGGCGTCCTCGGCCTGCTCGACGGGGCTCATGCCCTGACCGCGAAGCAGTCCGGCGACGCGCTCGGAGTCGTGCTTGTTCATCTGGCACCCGAAGGTGCGGATAAGGTAGGTGTCCATAGCGCGGTGGAGTGTAGCACGGGACGTGCCTGAACGCGCTAGCTGCCCGCCTCGAGGAAGCGCTCCACGACACCCTCGGGGATGTCGACGTCGCCGAGGGCCGGGTTGGGCGCCCCCGGCCCGTGGAAGTCCGTGCCGCCCGTGGTGATGAGGTTCAGGTCATGGGCGACCTGGGCGTAGAGCTCTCGCTGCTCGGGGGTGTGGTCGGCGTGATAGGCCTCGATGCCGTCGAGGCCCTGCTCGGCGAAGCCAGGGATGAGGTCGAACACGTCGCTCACGCCCGGGTGCGCGACGACCGCGAGGCCACCCGCGCTCTTGATGCACGCGATCGCCTGCTCGGGCGTGCGCACGTCCTTGGCGACATAGAAGGGCCGTCCGCGGCCGATGTGGACGCGGAACGCCTCGGCGACGCTCTCGGCATGCCCGGCGGCGACGAGCGCCCGCGCAACGTGGCTGCGACCCACGGCGCCGCCGTTGGACAGCGCGAGCACATCTTCGAGAGACACGCCGAACCCTGCGGCTGCGAGCGCGTCGACCATCGTACGTGCACGTCGCAGACGGGCGTCGCGCAGATCGGCGAGATGTGCGGCGAGGCCGGGGTCCGTGTGGTCGACGAAGTAGCCCAGTACGTGGACGTCGCGACCGTCTGCGGCGACAGCGGAGAGCTCGACCGCCGGTACAACGGTCAGAGGGGTACCCTCGGCCGCCCTGAGGGCCGCCGGTACCGCTTCGACGGAGTCGTGGTCAGCGATGGCGAGAACACGAAGCCCCCGCTCCAGGGCGAGGGCTACGAGGGTTGACACATCAAGAGTGCCGTCCGACGCCGTTGAATGGACGTGCAGGTCGGCCTTCATCGCAGGTCTACCGGTGCATGTCACGTGGTTCGACGAGCAGGCGGATGGCGGTGCGCTCCTCGCCGTTGATCTCGATGTCGGCGAACGCCGGGACGCAGGTGAGCTCCATGCCGGACGGCGCGAGGAATCCACGTGCGATCGCGATGGCTTTGATCGCCTGGTTGAGGGCGCCCGCGCCGACCGTCTGCACTTCGACGGCGCCTTGCTCGCGGACGATGCCTGCGAGCGCTCCGGCTACGGAGTTGGGATTGGACTTGCTCGACACCTTGAGGACTTCCACGGTCCCTCCCTGGCGTGACGCTTCTACGGGCCGCACGGTGGCGGCGGGTGTGTTCGGTGGCGTGATCGCTGCTGCGTTGTGGTGCGGTAAAGGTGTGCTCTTCAGTATAGCCTGAGCGGGCGTGCCTCGTCAGTCCTCTTTCTCGACCTCGAAGCGCACGCGGATGTCCTCCTTGCCCACGGTGATCCTGGGCTCGCACTTGAGGTGCAGGTAGTAGCGCTCGGCGATCGCGTCGAACGCCTTCTCGAGATCGGCTCGGAAGGAGTCGAGATCGCTCGCATGGATCTTGAGGCCGCGCCTGTCTCGGTAGATGTCCGGAATCGCGGGACCGGCGCTCGAGTCCTTGCCCGACGCGATCGCGGCGACCGAGCGCAGCGGTGTGATGTCGCCGCCCAAGATGCGATGGGCCGATCGCTCAGAGATGGGCAGCCCGAGCTCGGTGGCGGTGTCTGCGAGCTCACCGGCGTCTGCCGCGGCACCGGGCCGCTGCCAGACGGGCAGCCGAGCGAGATCCTCGCAGAACAGCAGCTCAGACTCGTCGAGCTCGAAGCGCGCAAGCATGACCAGGGTTGCGAGCACCTCGGTTGGCGTGCCGATGAACACGTCGATGCCCGGGTGCTCGAGCGCGAACTCCACCGTCCTGCGGATGATGTTGTGAGGTCCTCGGGCCACGTGCGGGCTGCCTGCCTCATCACGCTCGAGGGTTGGCCACGTCGACTGGTCCGCTCGCTCGGTGAGCACTGAGCTGTCCGTGGTCACCGTGATCGCCGCGCCCTTGTGTGCACCGGATGATGCGATACGGGCATCGGTGGTGTTGCTCTTGATCGAGAACAGCGCCATGCCTCGCCCGTGGACGCCCCAGCGGTCCATGACCATCGTCTCGAGCTTGCTCGTGACGCGGGGCTCGAAGACGCGGTCCTGCATCCCCGAGGGCACGCCGACGCCGTCGTCAACCACGGTCATCAGCCGATGGTCGCCCTCGCGTGTCGTGGCGAGGAAGATGCGCTGGGCATGGGCGTCTCGGCTGTTGCGCAGGAGCTCGACCACGATGTCTTCCGCGCTGCGGATGTCGTGCTTGGCCTGGCGTCGCTCGGCCTCGGACACTTTGAGGCGGACATAGCCGTCGCCAAGGTTCTCCTCGACTTTGAGAAAGGCGTCGCCGGAAACGGCGGATACGAACTTCAGAAGATCGCTGCTGTCAGACATGGCTCTCGATGTTCGGCGCGTACACGTGACGCGAATGGTCCCCTCGTGCTGAACGGGCCGCACGAAGCGACCCGTTCGCCTGGCTGGTAGCCGAGGCCTATTCTACCGCGCGAGGGCCCTCTTTCTCCAGCCACACGAGCATCACTGGGCCTTGAGACTCGGTGCGGTAGCGCCGATAGCCGAGGCGCTCGTACAGGGCGAGCGGCGCATGTGCGTCTGCGCCGGTGAACAGCTCGAAGCGGGTGGCATGGCCGAACGACGCTTCGAGAGCGTTCATGAGTGCGGTCGCCACACCGTGCCGACGCCACTCGTCGTCCACGACGAGCCTGCCCACCTCGACCGTGGATGAGTCGAGTCGCCCACGGACGCTACCGATCACGGCGCCATCGGCACTGACGGCGACGAAGAAGCGTGTCCCCTCGGACGCGAGTGTATCGAGGTCATCGAGCGTCTCGGCGAGTGGCGGCAGGTCGCTTGCATCAATGCCCAGCATGCGGGCGACGTCGGCGAACGCTCGGTGCTGGACGGCGAGTACCTGCGGCAGGTCGCGAGGGGTCGCCTTTCGGACCTCGAACTCGTGTGGCGGACGCATGGCTCTCTCCCCCGGGAAACGACAACGCCCCGACCGAATCGGCCGGGGCGTTGGATACCGTCGGTGCTACTTGGCGTAGTCGACCGCGCGACTCTCGCGGATGACCATGACCTTGATCTGGCCCGGATACTCGAGCTCCTCCTCGATCTGCTTGGCGATGTCTCGCGCCAGCACGACCGAGTCGGCGTCGGTGATCTGCTCGGGCTTGACCATGACGCGGATCTCGCGACCGGCCTGCATGGCGTAGGTCTTCTCGACTCCCTTGTGGGAGTTCGCGACAGCTTCGAGCTTCTCAAGGCGCTTGATGTAGCTCTCGAGCGTCTCGCGACGAGCGCCGGGGCGGGCGGCCGAGATCGCGTCTGCGGCCTGCACGAGGACAGCCTCGATGGTCTGAGGCTCGACGTCGGCGTGGTGGGCCTCGATCGCGTGGACGATCGCCTTGGGCTCGTTCATGCGGCGCGCAAGGTCGGCGCCGATGACCGCGTGCGGGCCCTCGATCTCGTGGTCGATGGCCTTGCCCAGGTCGTGCAGCAGACCGGCACGGCGAGCCAGCGTCGTGTCGACGCCGATCTCGGCGGCCATGACGCCTGCAAGCCAGGAGACTTCGAGAGAGTGCTTGAGGACGTTTTGGCCGTACGACGTACGGAACCGCAGGCGGCCAAGGGTGCGGATGAGCTCGGGGTGCAGGTTGTGCACACCGGCGTCGAACGCGGCCTGCTCGCCGGCTTCGTGGATCTGCTGCGTGACGAGCTGCTCGGCCTTGTTGAACATCTCCTCGATGCGGGCGGGGTGGATACGCCCGTCCTGGATCAGGGTCTCGAGGGTGATACGGCCGATCTCGCGGCGCACCGGATCGAAGCTCGACAGGATGACGGCCTCGGGGGTGTCATCGATGATGAGGTTGATGCCGGTCATCTGCTCGAAGGCGCGGATGTTGCGTCCCTCGCGGCCGATGATGCGGCCCTTCATGTCGTCGCTCGGGATATGGACCACCGAGACGGTCGATTCGGCCGTGTGGTCGGCGGCGACACGCTGGATGGCGATGCCGACGATGTTGCGAGCCTTCTTGTCCGCCTCTTCGCGAGCGCGGGTCTCGGTCTCGCGGATGAGCTGGGCGGCGTCGCGGTTCACATCGTCCTTGATGCGGTTGATGAGCTCGGCACGCGCTTCATCGGCGGTCATGCCTGCGACTGCCTCGAGCTTCTGGCGCTCCTGCTCCACCATCTCTTCGAGGTCCTTCTCGCGCTTCTGGACCTGCCCAGCGATCGACGAGAGCTGATGCTCGCGCTTGTCGAGGGACTCAGCGCGGCGATCGATCGAGGCCTCACGCTCGGCGAGGCGGCTCTCAAGCGCCGAGATCTCCTTGCGGCGCTCCTTGTTCTCGGCCTCGCCCTCCTGCTTCATGCGGAAGATCTGGTCCTTGGCCTCGATCAAGGCTTCTTTCTTGAGGGTCTCGGCGGCCTTCTCCGCATCTCGGACGAGGCGATCAGCCTCATCGGCGGCACGAGCCGCGCGGTCCTTGATGAGAAAGCGGTTGATGGCGTAGCCGAGGGCGACGCCAGCGATGAGTGCAAGGAAGATGAGTGCGACAGCGATACCGGTCATGCGCCCTCCTTTCGGGAGTCAACGTGCTTCTTTGGGCTTGTGAACGCGGATCGCTCGCCCTGAAGATGGCTCCCAGGCACACGAATGAGCCGAACGGGCGATCCGTCCGGCACCAGAGTCCCCCATGCGGCGACGATAAGCTCAGGATATGCAGAAGACGGGCACACATGCCCGATTTTCGCGAGTGTTGCCGTTGCCGATGTAGAAAACGCCGGTGATACGAAGTCGTTCTACCGACGAAGAGTCTCTGATACCACCACCGATAGTACCCGTGACCTGCGGGAAGCGTCAAGGAAGAGAGGGCCTTGCGAGGGGCGCCGAGACGGATTGCGCGACTAGATGAGCTCGCCGTCGCTCGAAGATGCCCTGCCCACGGCGTCGCGCGCGGCGTTGAGGCTGAATCCCCGAGAAACGAGACGGCGTATCAGCCGATCGCGATCCTTGGCGTCGGAGGGCCTTTTGCCTCGCAGCGCATGCACGGCTCGGTCGAGTTCCGTCTCTTCCGAGCACGCCTCGATCGCCTGCGTGGCCACGTCTTCGGAGACCCCCTTCTCGCGTAGCTCACGAGCGATACGCCTGGGTCCGTATCCCGCCGCGACACGCGAGCGGGCGTAGAGTGAGGCGAATCGCTCGTCGTCGACGAGCCCCAACTCGACCATACGGTCGATGGTGCTGTTCACAACCGACGGAAGGTAGCCGTCCTCGCGCAGACGCCTGCCAAGCTCGGCCACGGAGCGCTCGCGATAGTTGAGAAGCTGCAATGCCCGATCGCGTGCGGCCGCCGGCTCGAGGTCGGCGCGCGCATCGCTGAGCCGGGCGGGATCGACCTCGTCACCCTCGTTCAGGCCCAACTCCTTGAGAACGCACCTGGGGAGCACGACTCCGTCTGAACCGTCCGAGAACACAAGCCGCCGGGCCCGTTGAGTGGACCCGGCGGCGGTTATGGCAGTGATGACCGACATGGGAGAGATCAGTCCACGGCGTGAGCGGGCGTCTCGGATTCGGCGCCGACGGCCTCACCGTGGCGCGGCAGTCCGAGGCTCTCACGAATACGGGCCTCGATGACATCACGCAGGTCAGGATTGCTGCGAAGCGTCTCCTTGGCGGCCTCGCGACCCTGTCCCAGGCGCTCTTCACCGTAGGTGTACCAGGCACCGGACTTGGCCACGATGCCTTCCTCGACGCCCAAGTCGAGGATCGAGCCTTCCTTGCTGATGCCCGAGCCGTACATGAGGTCGAACTCGGCCTGACGGAACGGCGGGGCCACCTTGTTCTTGACGACCTTCGCACGCACTCGGTTGCCGACGATGTCGGTGCCCTGCTTGATCGAGTCGATGCGGCGAACATCGATGCGGATGGTCGAGAAGAACTTCAGTGCGCGGCCACCCGTGGTGGTCTCGGGGCTGCCGAACATGACGCCGATCTTCTCGCGCAGCTGGTTGATGAAGATGCAGGTCGTGTTGGACTTGCTCAGCGACCCGGCGAGCTTACGGAGGGCCTGGCTCATGAGGCGGGCCTGCAGGCCGACCGATGCGTCACCCATTTCGCCCTCGATCTCGGCGCGGGGCACGAGTGCCGCCACCGAGTCGATGACGATGATGTCGACAGCGCCGGAGCGCACGAGCATGTCGGCGATCTCGAGACCCTGCTCGCCCGTGTCCGGCTGCGAGATCAAGATCTCGTCGATGTCGACGCCGAGTCTCGCAGCGTAGCCGGGGTCGAGCGCGTGCTCCGCGTCGATGAACGCAGCGACACCGCCCATCGCTTGGGCCTCGGCGACGATCTGGAGGGCCAAGGTGGTCTTACCACTCGACTCAGGTCCGTAGATCTCGACGATGCGGCCACGGGGTACGCCACCGATGCCGAGCGCCGCATCGAGTGCGAGCGAACCCGTCGGAATGGCTTCGATCTGCAGGCTGGCGGCGTGTTCGCCCAGCTTCATGATCGATCCCTTGCCGAACTTCTTCTCGATCTGTTCCTTGGTTACGTCGAGCATCTTGTCTTTATCGCGGTCCATGCCTCACTCGCTCCAATCCGGGATGCGGGGAGACCCCTCGGGGCTGTCCACACCCTATACGAACACGTGTTCGGTGTCAACGACGCGGTGACTCGAAATGAGCCGACCGCGCCGCCAGCCTGACACCCGCGGACACTCCCTCCGGATCACTCCCCCCTCATGGACCAGGAGTCGAGTTCCGTGTAGATCGGACCGCGCGGCGTCAGCCGGCTCGAGTAGAAGGTAACTGACGGCACTGACATCGAGATCTCGGCGCCCATCGCGTCGCGCCAGACCTCGTCAAGAACGCTGGGTGCGACGCTTCTCGGCTTGGTCAGGCGGCACAGCGTCACGTGTGGCTTGAACGAACGATCCTCTCGCGGGACCCCCAGGTCCTCGGCGGCCGACATGAGGCGCTCCGCCAGACGCTCGCACTCCCCTGTCGGATCGGAGAGTGCCGCCCAGAGCATCCGGCACCGCCCCGCTGAGGGCTTGGCGGCGACGCCGAGAAGATCGAGCGTGATAGGCGCGCGTTGCCGCATCACGGTGTCCAGAACGCCCGACAGATCGCCGAGGACCCCGTGGTCGACCTCGCCGAAGAACGCAAGGGTCACATGAAGGTTCTCGGGGCGAACCCATCGCGCCTGCTCCAACGACGGATCGCGGCGCGCAAGCTCACGGCACATGCCGGTGAGTCCGCTGACCACCGAAGGTTCGAGCTCGGCTGCGACGAAACATCTCACGCCCATCGCGGGTCCTATTCCAAAGGATCGAGGCCCAGCAACTGTCGTCTGAGTGCGTCGAGCGCCACCGTGGTGGCACGCGCGCGAACCGAATCCCGCGAGCCGGAGATGAAGTGCCTCACGAAGCAGGACACCTCTGTGTCACCAGAGTTCGAGTCTCGTGCGCACAGGCCGAACCACACCGTACCCACCGGCTTGTCCGCGCTGCCTCCGTCGGGGCCCGCGATGCCGGTGATCGCGACGGCGAGGTCGGCACCGGTCAGGCGAACGACGCCTCGAGCCATCTGCCGGACGGTATCGGCACTGACGGCACCCTCAGAGAGCAGGGCCTGCTCTGACACGCCCAGAACGCCGGACTTCACGCTGTTGTCGTAGCTGACCACTGAGCCTAGGAACACCCGAGACGATCCGGGCACATCGGTGAGCGCCGCAGCGACCATTCCCCCGGTGCATGACTCCGCGGTGGCGAGTCGCGTCGTGGTGCCCGTGGCCGCAGCGATGACCGTCTCAGCGAGCGTCTCACCGCTCGAGGAGTAGCACGCCGCTCCCAGAGCTGCCGTGACGGCATCGGCGCGCTCAGTGAGGGCGTCGGGTCCCGTACCTTCATCGACGAGGATGACGCGCACGTCCCCTGGTTTCGCGAGCACGGTGAAGCCGATGCCCGGAGCACCATCAAGCGCGCGTTGGACGATGACCTGCACGTCTGACTCTCCCATGCCCGTGACCCCGAGGTCGCGTGTCTGTGCCCGGGTCAGCGGGTAGCGCTCAGCGAGTGTGGCGAGCATGGGTCGCATCTCGCTGGGAGGACCCGGGAGCAGCGCGAGTGTGCCTCGGGACGTGGGAACTATCAGGCCGGGGGCTGTGCCGGTGGTCGCGTCGATCACCTCGGCGTCGTCGAAGACTTCTGCCTGAGTGAACACCTGGGCCGCGGCAACAGGGTCTGCGTGCCGCGCGACCATGGGCCGAAGTCGCTCGACCAAGCGCTCGTCGACGACCAGGGGGCGGTCCAGCGCGATCGATGCGGCGCTCCGTGTCACATCGTCGTGCGTGGGGCCAAGGCCGCCGGTGGTGACCACGAGGTCGTTGTCGGCGATGAGCCGGCCCAGGACGCCTGCCAGCAGCTGCTCGTCATCGGCCACGCTCACGGTCTCGGTGACGGTGAAGCCGCGAGGCGTGAGCGCCCGGGCCACCTCCGCCGTGTTGGTATCGACGCGTAGGCCGTGCGTGAGCTCGGAGCCCACGGTCACGATCGCGGCGTTCCGAGAGGTCATGGTCGCCCCTAGTCGGTCGTGTCGTCCGTCTCGTCGTCAGCGCAGCTTTCCGCGAGCTCGACCGAGACGGCCACGTTCTCGTCTCCGGTCCACGGGCCCACCAAGACGTCGGCGGCGTGCTTGAAGTAGTCGATCATGCTGAGGATCGTGAGCACGACCGCGGCGCCCATGACCGTCCATGAGGCAGCTTGGAAGAAGATCTGGACGTCTGCGGACAGCGCGGTGATCTGTGCTGAGTCCTTCACGATGAACATGACGATGGCGATGATCTGAAACACCGTCTTGACCTTGCCGTACCACGACGCCGCAATGACCTGCCCCTCTGCCGAGGCGACCATTCGCAGTCCACTCACGATGAACTCGCGGCTGATGATGACCATGGCGATCCAGGCGGGCAGGACCGACAGCTCGACCAGTGCGAGCAGGGCAGACGTGACCAGGAGCTTGTCCGCGAGCGGGTCGAGGAACTTGCCGAAGGTGGTCACCTCGCCACGCGAGCGCGCGAGGTAGCCGTCGACGCCGTCGGTCGCAGCAAGCAAGGTGAACACGAACGCAGCGAGCCACGGCTGTGCAGCGGCCCAGACATCGGGCGTGTGCAGCCATGTGGGCCAGTCGCCCAGCAGAACGAGCATGAACACGGGGATGAGGATCATCCGGACGAGCGTGACCGTGTTCGCCGCGTTCATCTGCATGCGGAAGCCGCTCACGACAGCACCTCTCCTTCGAGGTCGTAGCAGATCGAGTCGGTGATGCGAGCGGTGACGATCTCGCCGGGCTGTCCGCGGTCAAGCATGACGAGTCCATCGACGTCGGGTGCCTGGCCGCGCCAGCGTCCCACCACGACGCCTTCTTCATCTTTCCCCTCGACAAGGACGTCGAGAGTGCTCCCCACCATCAGCGCCGCTCGCTCGAAGCCGATGAGGTCGGCGGCGTCGCGGATGCGCTGAGCGCGGGCCCTGCGTGTGCGGGAGGGAACCTGATCGGCGAAGCCGGCGGCGTCAGTGCCGTCCTCGGGCGAGTACGGGAAGACGCCCACGTAGTCGAAGCGCGCATCCTCGATGAAGCGCTCGAGGACCTTGGCGTCGGCGCGCGTCTCGCCCGGGAAGCCTGCGATGACGGTGGTGCGTAGCACGACGTCGGGCATCGCCGCACGGATGCGGGCGATGAGTGCGAGGTAGCTGTCGGCGTCACCGGCGCGGCGCATCGCGCGCAAGACGGGCTTGCTCGCGTGCTGGAGCGGCATGTCGAGGTAGTGGCACACCTCGGGCGTGCTTGCCATGGCCTCGAGCAGCTCGTCGGTGACACCGTCGGGCTGTGCGTACATCAGGCGTACCCACTGCACGCCATCGACAGCAGCCACCGAACGGATCACCTGTGCGAGCGCGTCTCCGGAGTCCAAGTCGCGGCCGTACGCGGTGATGTCCTGGCCGATGAGCACGAGCTCCTTCGCGCCCAACGAGACGAGCTCGGCGGCCTCGGTCACGATGTCGTCGAGTGCGCGGCTGCGATAGGGGCCGCGGATGGACGGGATGGTGCAGTAGGCGCAGTTGCGGTGGCACCCGTCCGAGATCTGGAGGTACGCCGAGGCGCCCGTCACCGTGCGAGACGTGGCGGTGCCCACCGTGGGCGTGTGGCCGGTCAGGCGCGCAAGCACGTCGAGCAGCGAGGCTTGGTCAGAGACCGGCAAGAACGCGCTGACCTCGGGCATCGCCTCAGAGAGCTCGTCGCCATAGCGGCTGGGCATGCACCCGGCGACGACCAGGTGACGCCCCTGCTTCTCCGGGAGCCACTCGGCGGCTATGGCGAGCACCGTGGACACCGACTCCTCGGTGGCGTCTTGGATGAACGAGCAGGTGTTGACGATCACGACGTCGGCCGACTCGAACTCATCGACCAGCCGAAAGTCAGAGCCGAGCACGATCGCACGCATGCGATCGGTGTCGACTTCGTTCTTGGGGCAGCCGAGAGTCAGAAACGCGACAGCGGGTGTGCTCACCGGTGTCATCTAGCGGTAGTTGGTGAACTGGAGCGGGATGCCGTAGTCCTTGTCCTTGATGAAGGCGATGACGGTCTGGAGCTCGTCTCGGCTGCCGGCGGTCACGCGCAGCTTGTCGCCCTCGATCTGGACCTTGACCTTGAACTTCTCGTCGCGGATGTCCTTGCTGATCTTCTTCGCAAGATCGGTCTCGATACCCATCACGATCGTGCCGTTGTACCGCACGCTTCCGCCGGTGGCGGCCTGCGGCGCGCCCCACGAGATCGCCTTGAGGTCGATGCCGCGCTTGACGAGCTTGCTGTTGAGCACGTCTTTGACCTGGCCGCCCACGAAGTCACTGGGCGCGCTCAGCGTGAACGACTTGTCGCCCTTGGAGAAGTCGAGCGTGGCCCCGGAGTCCTTGAGGTCGTAGCGCTGCACGAGCTCCTTGGCCGCCTGCTGGTAGGCGTTGTCCACTTCCTGCAGATCGACCTCGGACACGACGTCGAAGCTGTTGTCCTTTGCCATGGTGAGTCCTTCCTCGGTTAGGGGTTCTACTCGATCTTCTCGGCGGTGAGGGTCACTTTGGGGGTGCCCTTGCTGGGTGGTACGTCGACCGGCTTGCCGTCTCGCAGGATGGTGACCGCGGACGGCTGGCCGACGAGCACGGTTGCGCTCTTGGTCACCTCGAAGCGCTTCGCCTGGCCGCCCGTGAGCGTGCCCTCGTACGCTTTGTTGCCGTCGACAGTGACTTTCACCCAGGATGCGCCGTTCTGGTCGACCGCCACTTCGAGGGTGAACGGTCGGTACTTCACGGCCGGTGCGGGTGCCTTCTTGACTGACGTGGCGCTGGTGTCGGCCGTGGGAGTGGTCTCGGTCAACGGCGCGGGCTCAGGCAAGGTGGGCTCCGGGCCGCGCCAGATGCGCGTCACCGCCCACACGGACACGCTGATGAGCGCGATGACCACTGCGGCGACGATGGCGGTCCTCACCGGCACGGCGTGCTGTTGCCCTGAGGGCGCGACCGCTTCGTCGGTGTGTGGCAGGTTCAGCTCGTGGAAGCGACCCGCGCCCGACTCGGCCTTGTACATCGCAAGCAGCGGCATGGGGTCGAGCTCGAGGAAGCGCGCGTAGCTGGAGATGTAGCCGCGCACGTAGCCGGGGTTGGGCAGCTTGGCCCAGTCCCCCGACTCGAGCGCCACGATCAGTCCGGCACGGATGCGCGTGGCCTCTTGCACCTGCTCAACAGAGAAGCCGAGGGTGGTGCGACGCTCCCGGAGGGTATCTCCGAGTCTGCTCACTACAGCTCACCCGCTTCTTCGCGCTCGAACATCTTGAGCGCCTCGAGGCCCTCGATATCGAGTTCCACGTCGCGGGGCTTGCTGCCGTCGGGCGGCCCTACGATCCCCTTGGCCTCAAGCATGTCCATGATGCGTCCGGCACGCGCGTAGCCCACCTTCAGGCGGCGCTGCAACATCGAGGTGGAGCCCAGACCGCTGGTGACCACGATGTCGGCGGCCTCCCACAGCAACGGGTCGTCCTCGTCGATGCCCTCGGAGGCCCCACCGGCACCGGAGGAGACCTTGAGCTTCAAGATCTCCTCGTGGTAGTCGGGCTCCGCCTGCTGCTTGAGGTGCTCGACGACGTTCTCGATCTCGGTCTCGGAGACGTAGCAGCCCTGGATACGCTTGGGCTTGGGCCACGCCGGGATCGAGAACAGCATGTCGCCCAAGCCCACGAGCTTCTCGGCGCCGGGCTGGTCGAGGATGACGCGCGAGTCGATGGAGCTCGCGACGTTGAAGGCGATGCGGTTGGTGATGTTGGCTTTGATGAGGCCGGTGACGACGTTGGCCTCCGGGCGCTGCGTGGCGACGATCAGGTGGATGCCCGCGGCACGGGCGAGCTGCGCGATGCGGCAGATCGAGTCCTCGACCTCCTTGGCGGCGACCATCATGAGGTCGGCCAGCTCGTCGATCACGATCACGAGGTATGGCAGCTCGGCTGCGCCCTCGGGGCCCTTGCCGTCCTGGATCATCGCGTTGTAGCCGCCGATGTTGCGCGCGCCTGCTGCCTGGAGCATCTTGAGGCGCCGCTCCATCTCCTGGACCGACCACGCAAGCGCGCTCGCGGCCTCTTTGGGCTCGGTGACCACAGGGACGTAGAGGTGTGGTACGCCGTTGTACAGGGACAGCTCCACACGCTTGGGGTCGATGAGGATGAGGCGGACCTCGGACGGGGTCGATCGCATGAGGATGCTCATGAGCATCGCGTTGATGGCGACGGACTTGCCCGAGCCGGTCGTACCACCGATGAGCAGGTGGGGCATGGTTGCCAGGTCTGTTTGCGCGGGCTCGCCCGAGACATCCTTGCCGATGCCCAGCAGCAGCGGGCCGCCCTCGCCCGCCGGGGCGAGCACGTCGCCCAGCGTGACCGAGCTGCGCCGCAGGTTGGGTACCTCGATACCCACGAGTGCCTTGCCGGGGATGGGCGCCATGATGCGCACGGTGGAGGCGGCAAGCGACAGCGCGAGGTCGTCGGCGAGAGCGGTCACTCGGTTGAGGCGCACGCCCTTGGCGATCTCGACCTCGTAGAGGGTGACGGTGGGGCCGGCTACCCAGCTGACCACGCGGGCCGGGATGTCGAAGGTCGCGAGTGTCTCGGCGATGGCCTGCGCGGTCGCCTTGAGCTCGTTGTCGGTGGTCTTGTGCTTGGCGGCCGACTCGGCGGTGCGGTTCAGGATGGTCGCGGGAGGCAGCTCGAAGCCCTCCATCGCGCGCGGCGCGACGGCCTTGGGAACGGGCACCGTCTTGCGGGCGGCCTCGGGGTCGGGTGCCTGCCGGCGCTGACGGCCGGGGATCGCAACCGTGGGCTTGCTGTCGCTCACGGCTTCCTCGGCGGGATCAGGCAGCGGGGCCGTGCGCGGTGCGCGCTCCTTGGAGCGACGGCTGCGCGGCGCAGGCTCTTCTTCGTACTCGCCTGCGAGCTTGTCGCGCACCGCTTCGACGAGGCCGGATATGGACAGGCCGGTGACGACGAGGCCCACCAGCAAGACGCCCACGAGCAAGACAGCGGCGATGATGGGGCCGGTGAGCGACACGAGTCCCCACGCGACGGCGCCGCCGGTGTAGCCGCCATGCTGGGCGACCTGCTCGGCATCGAGGTAGGCGCGCTCCGGCGTCGACAACGCGGCGAGCGAGATGATCGACAGCACGATGATGCCGATGCCAAGGCCGGTACGGCCCTCGCGGATCTCGGCACGCACGAAGAACGAGATCCCCCACAGCAAAAGGCCGATGGGTATCAGGAAGGCACCCACACCAAAGGCGCCCTTGAGTCCTTGAGAGGCGAGCTCGGTCGCCACACCGCTCGAGCGGCTGACCACCGAGATCATGAGCGCCACCGCGAACGCCGACAGCGTGACACCGATGATGTCGCGCTTCGAACGGTCGTCGAGAATCCCCTGCGGCTGCTGTGCGGCCGAGCGCCCGCGCTTCGAAGCGGATCGCTTCGAGCCGCTCCCCTTGCCCTGTGCGGCCACTGCCTACCCCCTGCCGGCGAACGTCATCGCCAACAGGATAACGCCCAGAACGGCGGTGTAGATGGCGAAGCCGTAGAGTCGGTAGTTGCGAACGATCTTGAGCAGGCCCCACACGGCGATGTAACCGGACACGCCGGCGGCGATGAAGCCCGCGATCGCGATGCCGAAGGGCGGCAGCGATGAGCCCCCGGTCAGGACGTCGACGGCGTCCAACGCGGCCGCCAGCGTGATGATCGGCATGCCGAGAAGGAACGAGAACCGCGCAGCGTCCTCGCGCTTGAGACCCCCCAGCATCCCGCCCGCGATGGTCGAGCCGGAACGCGACAGGCCGGGCAGCACCGCAAGACCCTGCATGACGCCGATGAACAGCACGCGAGGGATCGACAGCAGCTCTGTGCGCGGAAGCGCCGCGCGCCGGCCGGAGAGGGCCTCGGCGAGCGTCAGCAGCGCGGCGGTGGCGAGGAACCAGATACCCACCCACATCATGTCGGCCGACATCGGCTCGACGATGGGCTCGAGGAGCTTGGCCACGATACCGGTGGACAGCGTGCCCATGACGATCAGCACCGTCAGACGCCTGTCGGCGCCTCCCACCGCCTTGTTGCGCGGCAACCACGCCGACAAGATGCGCGCGATATCGGTTCGGAAGTACACGAACATCGCGATCAGGGTCGCCGCGTGCAAGAACACCTCATAGGTGAGGTTGGGGGTCTCGCCGATGAGTTGATAGGTGACGGCCAGGTGCCCGTCAGAACTGATGGGGAGGAACTCGGTGAACCCCTGGACGATACCCAGCAACACGGCCTCGAAGAGATTCACGCGCTAGACCTCCATGACGACAGGGATGATCATCGGCCGGCGGCGGATGCGCTCCCACAGGAACTGGGACAGGGACTCGCGAACGGCACGCTGGACCACCGCGAAGTCGGTGACGCCCTCCTTGCCGGTCTTGGCGAGCGTCTTGGCGACGCGGGCACGCGCCTCCTCGACAGTGGTCTCTGAGTCGAAGACGATGCCGCGCGTCACGATCTCGGGATCGCCTGCGGGCTTGCCCGTACGCGAGTCGATCGCGATGACGACGGTCACGATGCCGTCCTGGCTCATGTGCTGACGGTCGCGCAGGACCACCTGGCTCAGGTCGCCCACGCTCAGGCCGTCGACGTAGACCACGCCGCTCTCGACGCGCTCGGCCATGCGGGCCTCTTCCTCGTCGATCTCGAGGCAGTCGCCGTTGTCGAGGATGAAGACGCAGTCTTCAGGGATGCCCACGGACTCCGCGAGGCGCGCGTGCGCGACCAGATGGCGGGTCTCACCGTGCACCGGCACGAAGAACTCGGGCTGCACGAGGTTCAAGATGAGCTTGAGCTCCTCGGAGTACGCGTGTCCCGAGACATGCACGTCGGCCGTGCCTTTGTGGACCACGTGGGCACGCGCCTTGGAGAGGCGGTTGATGACTCGGCTCACGGCCTTCTCGTTGCCGGGGACGGGGCTCGCCGAGATGATCACGGTGTCGCCCTCCTCCACCGTCACGGTGCGGTGGTCGCCGTTGGCCATGCGCGCGAGCGCCGAGAGAGGCTCGCCCTGGCTGCCGGTGCACAGCACGACGACCTTCTCGGGCGGCAGGCCGTGCTGGTCGAAGGCGTCGAGGATGTTGTCGTCATCGATGGTGAGGTAGCCCAGGTCGCGGGCGATCTTGGTGTTTTGAACCATCGACCGGCCGGTGACGATGATCTTGCGGCCGTTGGCGACGGCGGCGTCGCACACCTGCTGGAGACGGTGGATGTGGCTTGCGAACGACGCGACGATCACGCGCTGCTCGGCCCGGGCGATGATCTCGCGCAGGGCCTTGCCGACCTCGGCCTCAGAGCGGCAGAAGCCCGGGTGCTCGGCACCGGTCGAGTCGCTCATGAGCAGCGTGACGCCCGCCTTGCCGAACTTGGCGAGCGCGCCGTAGTCCGTCAGGCGGCCATCGATGGGAGTCTGGTCGAGCTTGAAGTCACCGGTGTGCAAGACGCTGCCCACTGAGGTGCGGATGAACACGCCCACGGCGTCGGGGATGGAGTGGTTGACCGCGAAGAAGTCGAGGCCGAAGCCGCCCATGCTCACGTGGCCGCCGGCCTTCACCTCGCGAAACTTGGGCTTCTTGAGCTTGTGCTCATCGAGCTTGCCCTTGATGAGGCCCAAGGTGAGCTTCGTTCCGAGGATGGGCACCGGCTGACCGAGGTCCTTGAGCAGGTACGGAAGCGCGCCCGTGTGGTCCTCGTGGCCGTGGGTGATGATGATGCCGCGCAGCTTGTCCTTGCGCTTCACGATGTAGCTGTAGTCGGGCAGGATCAGGTCGACGCCCGGGTGGTCGTCGTCGGGAAACATCAGCCCGGCATCGACCACGATCATGTCGGAGCCGAACTCGATGACGGTCATGTTCTTGCCGATGCCGTCGAGTCCACCCAGCGGTATGACGCGCAAGCGCGGTTTCTTGTTCTTTGCCATATGAGGTAGCGGTGTCTCCTTGAGGGCGCGAAGCCCAACTCTGGCAGCCCGCCTTGTGCGGGCCACGCGGGTGGTGCATTTCACGTCACCTTGAACGCGGTGACGATTCCGATCGTCTGGTGCGTCGGCCTACGCGAGCACGCCGACGTGACGCATGACGCGGTCGAGCTCGGCTACCTGAGCCTCGGTGGGCTCGACCAGCGGGAGGCGCACGCCACCCACAGGGAAGCCGGAGAGCTCGAGCGCCTTCTTGACCATGATGGGGTTCGAGGTCAGGAAGAGCGTCTTCATGAGCGGCAGCAGCTCCAGGTGGATGCGCAGCGCACGGGTGTGGTCCCCCGCCGCCTGTGCCTCGATCATCTCCTTGAAGCGCGGACCGGCCACATGGCTCAGGACCGAGATGACGCCCGTGCCGCCGGTGGCCATCATCGGCAGCGTGAGCTCGTCGTCGCCGGACAGCACCTCGAAGCCCGTAGGTGCGTCGGCAAGGATGGCTGCAGTCTGTGAAAGGTCGGCGTTGGCCTGCTTCACGGCGACGATGTTGTCGCAGTCATGTGCGAGGCGCAGGATCGTGTCGGGGTCCATGTTGACCACGCAACGTCCCGGGATGTTGTAGAGGATGACCGGCACGTCGACCGACTCCGCGATCGCGCGGAAGTGGCGGTACATGCCCTCCTGCGGAGGCTTGTTGTAGTACGGGACCACGCACATGATCGCGTCGACGCCCAGGTCGACGACCTTGCGTGCGAACTCGACCGAGTCATCGGTGCAGTTGTCGCCGGCGTTCGCGATGACGGGGGCCTTGCCGCCCACGGCATCTATGACCGCGCGGAAGAGCTCGATCTTCTGGTCGTAGAACACCGTGGGGCTCTCGCCGGTCGTGCCGCACACGACGAGCGCATCGCTTCCCTCGGAAAGAAGCTTGTCCGCGAGCTGAGCCGCGCGAGGAAGATCGAGTGAGTTGTCAGCGCCAAAAGGCGTCACCATGGCCGTGATCATGCGGCCGAAGCGCGGTGAGCTCATGTGTGGTCAGCCCCTCAAAAGGAATCACCCGCGTCGACGCGGGTCGTTGTCCGTTCTACCTGCCGTATTGTGCCACAGCGAGCGTGTGTTCGCCCACAACGGGCGCGCGTGTTGACGAGGCGTCACGACGCCGTCGAACGGCGGTAGCGCAGCTCCGCGATGCCGCCCGCCCATGCGCGCGCGTGAACCAGCTCGAGCGGGGTCGTGCCGTGTGGCGTCACCCACAACGGTATTCCGTCGCCCAGCAAGATCGGCTGCACGGCGATGAGGTACTCATCGACCAGTCCGGCGTCGGAGAGCGCAGTGGCGAGCACGCCTCCGCCAAAGAGCCAGATGGTCTCGCCTTCCGACTCCTTGAGCCGGCGCACATAGGGCTCAGCGGCTTCGTCGACGAAGGTCACACCCGGAAACGGGAGCAGATCGTCGCGCGAGGTGAAGACGTAGACCTCTTTGTCGGCGAAGACGTCGGTGCCGCCGTCGAGCGCGAGTGAGACTTCGTAGGTGCCGCGCCCCATCACCAACGCGTCGATGCCGTCCATCAGCTCAAGGTAGTCAGCGGGGACTTCGCTGGGTGGAGCGCCAAGCCATTCGACGCCGCCTTCAGGGTCGGCGATGAAACCGTCGAGTGACGCGGTCAAGATCAGCACGAGTGGGCGCATGGGACCTCCCGGTGGCGAAGCGGCACACCCGTTCCTATACCCGTGAGCGTGCTACGTGGCGAGGTCGAAGCCGCTGTGCAGCGCGTCGACGGCGGCAGCCGCTTGTGCCTCGCGGACGAGCACCGAGATCGTCGTGTGGGAGTCGGCGGTCTGCAAGACCTGCACGCCGGCCTCGGCGAGCAGCGCGGCCATGCGCGCGACCACGCCGGGCACGCCGTGCATCCCCGCGCCAACCAGAGTGACCTTCGACAGCCCTCGCGTCACCTGATGCGTCAGCCCCAGCGTGCCGAGAACAGCGCATGCGGCATCGAGCGTGTCTTCGCCCACCGTGAATACCAGGGTCTCGCCCACCGGAGTGAACATGTCGAGAGACACCCCCGAGTCGGCCATCGACCGATACACGGTGGCCTGGGCCTCCATGTGCTCGGGTGTACCCTCGGCGGCCGGGAGAGCCACGCGGACACGGGCGATGCCGTGTGCGTGCGATACGGCCGTCGCGACCGATGAGGGCCGATACGCGGCGATGTCTGCCACGCGCGTGCCCGGATGCGCGCTGTAGGTGTTGCGCACGCGGACGGACAGGCCGCTCGCGAGCGCGAGCTCGGCTGCGGGCGTGTGCACCACGCGGCTGCCATGCCGGGCCATCTGGAAGAGCTCGTCGGCGCGTACCACGTCGAGCACCTCAGCGCCCTCGCAGGTCCGCGGGTCCGCGGTCATCACGCCGTCGACGTCGGTGTAGATCTCGACCTCGGTGGCCTGCAGTGCCACGCCAAGTGCGCATGCGGTGGTATCGGAGCCGCCTCGGCCCAGCGTGGTGAGCGCGCCGGTCTCGGCGATGCCCTGGAAACCGCAGACCACCGGCACCGCGCCGTCCGCGATCGCTGCGGCGAGCGGGCCCGTATGGATCTCGGTGACCGCCGACTCGCCGTGACGCCCGTCGGTGAGGATGCCCGCCTCCGGGCCCGTGAACGCCCGCGCCGAGATGCCCGCGCCACGCAGTTCGTGCGCGACCACCACAGCGCTCACCACCTCGCCCACGCTGGCGAGAAGATCGCGCTCGCGCTCGTCGGTGGGGAGATCGGCGACGAGACCCAGCAGGGTGTCCGTGGCGTACGGTGCGCCGGCGCGACCCATCGCGCTGACGACGACGACCGGTGCGTTGCCCAGCTCGAGTGATGCGCTCACTCGAGCGGCGATCGCCCCGCGGCCCTCCTCGGTGGCGACTGAGGTGCCACCGAACTTCATGACGACGACCGGGCGATCGATGCCCGGAATGGCTGTCGGACAGGTCACGCTACTCCCCCATCAGCTTCTCGAGGCCCATGACCAGGCCGCTGTGCGCGCCCACCTCGCGGCACGCCAGCACCACGCCCGGCATGAAGCTCGTGCGGTCGATCGAGTCGTGCCTGATCGACAGCGTCTGGCCCTGACCGCCGAACAAGACCTCCTGGTGGGCCACCAGGCCCGGCAGACGCACCGAGTGCACGCTCACCTCATCGACCAGCGCCCCTCGCGCACCCTCCATCCCGGGCAGCTCGGTGTCTCGGCCCGGTGTCACCGGCACGCTGCGGCGAGCCGCGGCGATGAGGCGCGCGGTATGGACCGCGGTGCCGCTGGGGGCGTCGAGCTTCTGGTCGTGGTGGAGCTCGATGACCTCGACGTGCGGCATGAACCGCGCCGCGCGCTGAGCGAACTCCATCATCAACACGGCGCCGATCGCGAAGTTGGGTGCGTAGAACAAACACGTGCCCTCAGGCGCGATCGCTGCGAGCTCGGCGAGCTTCTCCTCGGTCACGCCCGTGGTGCCCACCACGCAGTCGATGCCGGCGGCAAGCGCGATGCGCAGGTTGCCTTCGACCACGTCGGGCCGCGTGAAGTCGACCATGACGTCGGGTGAGGTGGCGGCGATCGCCGACGCCAGGTCCGTCGTGCACTCGACGTGGCCGCCGTTGGCGTCGGGGACCAGGCACCCGGCGATGCCCGGGTCGACCGCAGCGACGACCTCGAGCCCCTCGGCTGCAGACACGGCCTTGACGACCTCGGAGCCCATACGGCCGGCTGCGCCGGCAACGAGTACGCGGATCATAGCGATGAGACCTTCCTGTGAAGTGGTTGGGAAACGAGTTAGTGCACGAGCGGCGCGAGCTTGTCTCGGTCGAACGGGCCGATCACGGCGAGCACCTTCTCGCGCGACAGGACGTCGGCACTCACGCGGCAGACGTCGTCCATCGACACCGCGTCGAAGCGCTCCATGATCTCGTCTGCCGAGAGGATCTCGCCGCCGGTGACCTCGTTCTTGCCCAGGCGAGACATGCGGTTCCGGGTCGACTCCATTCCCAACACCAGGTGGCCCTTCGCCGCTTGCCTCACGCGGTCGAGCTCCTCAGGCGTCACGCCGTCATTGGCGATCCGCTCCATCTCGATGCGGATGAGGCGGATGACCTCCTCGGCGCGCTCGGGGCGCGTGCCTGCGTACACCGCGAACTCGCCCGTGTCCTGATACAGCGCCGAGAAGGAGTAGACCGCGTAGACGAGGCCGCGCTTCTCTCGGATCTCTTGGAACAGGCGCGAGCTCATCCCGCCGCCCAGCACGCCGTCGAGCACGGAGAGCGCGAAGCGGTCGGGATGGTGTGCGTTCATCGTCGCGACGCCGTAGCAGATGTGCGCCTGCTCAGTGTCCTTGTTCAGGACCGCGAGCTGGGCCTCGCTCGAGGCGTCGGCGACGGGCCGCACCGAGCGCGGGCCTGCGGCGAGCCCGGCGAGGTGTCGTTCGGTGAGGGCGACGAGAGCCTCATGGTCCACGTTGCCGGAGGCCGCAACCACGCAGTTGCCGGTCAGGTAGTGCTTCGACCGGAACGACACCGACTGCGGGTGGTCGAACCCGCCCACGGTCTGACGGCTCCCAAGGATCGGCAGGCCGATGGGGTGCGTGGGCCACAGGGCGCGGCTGAAGATCTCGTGGATGCGGTCGTCGGGAGTGTCTTCCATGCGCGCGATCTCCTCGATGACGACCTCGCGCTCCGAGGTGCACGACTCATCGTCGAGGTTGGCGTTGACACACATGTCGGCCAGTAGCTCGAAGGCGACCGGGAGGTTCTCGTCCACGCACCTGCTGTAGTAGCAGGTGTACTCCTTGGACGTGAAGGCGTTGAGCTCGGCACCCAGGCGGTCGAACTGCTCGGAGATGTCTTGGGCGCTGCGCGTGGGCGTGCCCTTGAACATCATGTGCTCCATGAAGTGCGACATGCCCGCCTCGGCGGGGCTTTCGTCACGGCTGCCCACGGCGAACCAGATGCCCAAGGCGACGGAGCGCACGGAGTCCATGGGCTCTGACATGACGGTGACGCCGTTGTCGAGAACGGTCTTTCGATAGAACATCGAGTCCCCCTGTTGGGTCGATGGCATGGGTGTGTACGGGCGAAGGTACCGCCTGATACTAGGGTACCCGAACGGTGCCGATATCCGAGTGGATTCGGTCGCGGGGACGGCGGGTCGCATACGCGTTGACTACTGTCGTGACGCTAGCTGAAGAGGTTGTACAGCCCCTTGGCAGACATCGCGACACCCAGTACGAGGAGCGTGATCTCCATGATCGCCGCCCCGTTCTCGGTCACCCGATCGCGCCAGCGCTTGAGGATGTCCACCGATCGCTCACCGCCGACAAAGTACAAAACGACCGGCGTGACGATTGAGACGCTGGCCACGGCCACGTAGAACAGGCTCGCCGACGCGATGAGCGGCGGGGCGCTGACCGACGTGCTGATCATGCGGCCGGCGGTGATGGTCAGCGCGAGGTTCTTGGGGCTTGTCGTCGCGTTGAGGAACGCGACGAACCCCGCGCCGATCGGCGAGAGGTTGTCGACGGAGTTCACCCAGGTGGGGAGCTCGGTGCTCGTGGAGCGCTGTCGTCCGCGACGCGCCAGGATACCCATGACCACGAGCCCGATGCCCAGAAGCAGGGTGAAGATTCCCTCGGACGGCGCGTCGGTGCCTTGTTTGGGCATCGGTACGACGTCGGCAAAGGCGACGGCGATGCCTATGGCGACGATGTTTCCCAGTATCCAGCCCGCGGTGAGCACGATGCTCGCGGGGCGGGCCCGCTTGGTGATCAGGATGATCAGCACGGCGACGACCGGAAGCGGGCTCGCGGCGACGCCCAGTGCCAGCGGGGTGATGTGTACGAGCAGGCTGCCCACGGCAATCCTTCGGTTGTGTCCGGCCGCGTTCGTCTCGCGGCTGGTTGTGGACAGGGTAGACGATGCCTGCCACTTGCGTAACCACCCCGCTGGTCCGGGCTGGGGTGCTTGGCCTGTGCCGCACGGTACGTCGTCGTCGCCTAGAGGTGAACAAACAAGTACCATACAGTCAGTGTTGGTATCTCGCCGTGGCGATGCTCACGACGACACAGTGAGGGGGCAGAGATGGGCTGGAGTCTGGTCTCGTCGTGGCCGTCGATCGCCGCGTTGTGTCTCGTCATCTACTGGGTCGCGGTTGCGGTCGCACTGATCTCCGATGACCGCGAGCCCACCGAGACGCTCGCGTGGCTGCTCGTGCTGTGGGCGTTCCCTCTCGTGGGCCTTCTCTTCTACATACTGTTTGGCCGCAACTGGAAGAAGAGGGTCGCCAAGAGCCCGAAGATGGCGCAGGTCATCAAGCTCGCGCTGCCCACGATAAAGCGCGTCCAGTCGCACTATCCCGCTGTCGGAGCCGAAGCGGACGAATGGGCCCGCGAGCGGGGCTACGAGCGCCTGCCGCGGCTCATAGAGAACGCCGACAGGGCGGTGGTGCTCCCCGCCTACGATGTTGAGATCCTGGTGAACGGCGAGAACAAGTTCCGTGCGCTCAAGGAGGACCTCGCTGCAGCGACCGACACGATCAACATCCAGTACTTCATCTGGGAACGCGACCAGCTCACCGCTCAGCTGACCGAGATACTGCTCGGCAGACTCGCGGCCGGCGTCGAGGTCAGGATGCTCAACGACTTCGCCGGCAACCTCACCTACAAGAAGGACGAGATCAAGCGGCTGAGGGCTGCGGGCGCGCAGATTCTATGGGACGTGACCGACCCGCGCCTGATCAACTACCGCAACCATCGCAAGATGGTGATCATCGACTCGGTCAAGGGCTATACCGGCGGCATCAACGTGGGCCAGGAGTACATCGACGGCGCCCCCAAGTACCCGGCGTGGCGCGATACACACTGCCGCTTCCACGGACCGGCGGTCATGGACCTGCAGAAGATGTTCTGTGTCCGCTGGTGGGATGTCACGGGCGAGGATCTCTTCAACGAGCGCTTCTTCCCCACTGACTATCCCGAGCACGGTGTTCGCACGCTCACGCAGATCGTATCCACGGGCGTGGATATCCCGTGGGACCCCGCTCGTCGTGCACACATGGTCGCCATGAGCAGTGCGCGAGATCGAATCTGGATACAGTCACCGTACTTCGTGCCGACCCCTGACGTGTACTCGGTGATGCTCGACGCCGCACTCGCCGGCATCGACGTGCGCTTCATGATGACCGGCTGGCCCGACAAGAAGATCGCCTGGTACGCGGCAGAGTCGTTCTTCCGCCCACTCGTTGCGGCCGGCGCCAAGGTCTATCGGTACAACAAGGGCTTCTTCCACGCCAAGACCATGACGATCGACGGCGAGATGGCGTCAATCGGCACGATGAACTTCGACATCAGGTCGCTCGCTTTGCACAAGGAGCTGATGGCGTGGTTCTACGACTCACGCATCGCGCTCGAGCACGAGGCCATCTTCCTCGAGGACCTTAAGGAGTGCGAGGAGGTCACCCTGGAGATGATCGACGGCTGGTCGGCCGGACAGCGCCTCCGAAACGCCACCGCGCGCCTCGTGTCAAACCTGCTCTGACGCTCACCAAAGCCCGCCCGTCGACCCAAGGAGAGACCGTGTCAGTACTCGAAGACAAGATCAGATCGGCGGGCGCCCAGCTTTCTGCGGCTGGTCCGGAGAGTCTCCCCGGTTGGTTCACCGCTGCCGGCCTGAGTGCGTGGCTCCTCGTCGGCATCGCCGGTATCCTCGCGCTCGCAGGCTGGCTATTCGTCTACACCGCGAGCATCTCGATACCGTTGCTGCTTGCGATGGTAGTGGGCATGATCTCCTACCCCCTGTGCGAGAAGATGATCGACCGGGGTATCCCCAAGTCTGCTGCGGCCGGCATCGTCTTGCTGCTGCTTGCGGCGATCATCGTGCTGGTGGTGTGGGTCGTCGTGGCAGGGGTCATCACCCAGTGGCCGGCGATCGAGGCACAGCTGCAGGCAGGGTTCGATCAGATGGCGGCCCAGATGGAGGCCGCGGGACTCGACCCGGGCGCGATCGCTGACTCGCTGAAGGCTGCGAGTGGCTCAGGCACCGCATCCGCCGCGGGTACCGGCGTGCTCACCACGTTGACCAATGCGGTCACCTCAGGACTGTCGAACACCTTCGCTTTGCTGTTCGGGCTGTTTATCGGCGCAACACTGCTGTTCTATGTCCTGACTGACTTCCCCGCCATGGCCACGTGGATCAGCGGTCACATGGGTGGGCTGCCGGTCGACGTCGGTGAAGGGATCGTCGAGGACGCTGTGGACGCGATGCGCGGCTACTTTCGCGCGACGACCATCACGGGCATCGTCGTGGGCAGCGTGATCGGTCTTGCGATGGTGTTGCTGGGAGTCCCGCTGGCGCTCAGTGTCGCTCTCGTGACGGTGCTGACCTGCTACATCCCGTTCTTCGGGGCAATCATCTCAGGCGCCTTCGCGTTCCTGGTCGCGTTGGGATCGAACGGCCTGACCACGGCACTCATCCTGCTGGTGATCGTGCTCCTCACCCAAAACGTGCTCCAGACCGTGATCAACGCGCGCGTCATGGGTGACTCGCTCAACCTGCATCCGTTCGTGGTGCTGACGGTGACGATGCTGGGTGGCATCTTCGGAGGTCTGCTGGGGGCCGCACTCGCGGCCCCGATCGCGGCGCTTCTGATCAACGCCGGAAGGCGTCTGTCGACCGCGATGGGGCCGGGTGCCGAGCCACAGGCGCAGCCAGAGGTCGGGGTCTAGGACCGACGACCCTGGAGCTGGAGGTAGATGGCGGCGACAACCACAGCGCCGATGACCGAGGCCACCATGCCGCTGGGACGCAGATTGAAGCCGGCACCGGATAGAAGGCTCACGCCGAGTCCACCTAGGAACGAGCCGGCGACACCGATGGCCAGCAGCGGTCCCCACGCCGGCCCGCGGTTCTTGCTGAGCGACTTCTTCTTGCCAAGGATGAGCCAGGCGGCCCATCCCGCGGCGAGTCCCACGATGAGCAGATAGAGCAGTGTCCACCAGAGTGCCAGTACCATGAGACGCCCTTTCATCAACCACGTTGACCGAGCAGGTGAGGGCCATCTACACGTCCGGGCAAGCAACGTATGCGCACCGGGCCCTTGGCCAACGATATCCCCCGCCCTGTTCTGTGTGAAGTACTTTCTGACATCATATGGTACTGAATGATATGACCGAGCAGGACGCCGGCCGCCATCGGGCCCGCCGATGGTCGCATTGGTCGCCCGGGGAACCTAGACGAGGGAGTGTGGGTGTGAGCGCATCACAGGGCAAGAGCGAGGCGCGCGCGCAGGTCAAGGAGGCGGCGCAGGCCGGGGTCAGGATCCTGCTCCTCTCACTGCTGGTGGGAGTCGTGACGGGTTGTGCGACGTGGCTGTTCCTCACCGTTGATCATCTGGGTGTGAAGTACCTGTGGGAGGTCTTGCCGGAGCAGTCCGAAGGTCTCCCGTCCTGGCTGCCCTCACTGGGTGTGGCCGTGCTGATGACGGGTCTTGCGACCCTCATCGTCGTGCTCGGCAAGCGTCGCCCGTTCGATACGGGAGCGGCCGAGGCGGAGTATGACCGTGACGGCAGGATGGACTACCACAACATCTTCGCCGGGGCCCTGTTCTCGCTCGCGTCACTGTTCTCAGGCGCCGCCGTGGGTCCCGAGGCGCCGCTCGTCGACATCAACGGCGGGATCGGCACCTTCATCGCAGACCGAATGAAGGTGCCGGCGGGCGTCATCAAGGTCATGACCTATGCCGGCGTAGCCGGTGCCTTCTCGGCGTTCTTCGGTGCGGCGCCGATCGGGGCGCTGTTGGCCATCGAGCTGATCAATCCCAAGGCGCTGTCGATCGATCGTACGTCGCTCACGGCCGGACTCGCATCGGGTGCGGCAGCCTGGGTCACCTACGTGATCCTGGGCGGCGAGAAGCTCGGGCAGCTGTTCGTGTTCCCGGACGTGGGCCCTCTGACGATGGTCGACCTTGGCTATGCAGTGGTTCTGGGAATCGTTGGCGGGATCCTGGGTCTCGTCTACGGAACAGGCTTCGTGAAGCTGCGGCTCGCGTTCAGGCCCCTGCGCGACAAGCCTCTGCTCGCGGGTCTCGCGGGTGGAGCCGTGACGGCGGTGATGGCGGTGGCCGCGCCTATCCTGCTGTTCTCGGGCCAGTCAGAGGTCCCGACATTGATCGAGAATGCCGCGAGCTTCGGTGTGCTTCTGCTTGTCGGGCTGGGCGTGGGGAAGCTGCTGTTCAGCACGTGGTCGCTCTCGACCGGATACTTTGGCGGCCCCATCTTCCCGGTCATGTTCGCCGGCACGTGCTTTGGCCTCGCGGTGCATCTCGTCTTTCCTGGTGTGAGCGCGGGTGTGGCCGTGATGGGGTTGATGACGGGCATGATCGTCTCCGCGACCGTTGCGCCGCTGAGTGTCACCTTCTTCTTGGCGCTCATCGCGGACCCGACGCTGGTCTCGGCGATCTCCATCGCGGCGGTTGCTGCATTCGTTATCCGGCAGGCGATCGCTCCCACCGTGCCGGGCATCTATCGTCAGACCCAGGCTGCGGAGTCCGGCGCGCAGGGCTAGCCGGGTCTCGTCTCCCCTGCCATCGACAGAAAAGGCCCCCGGAATCGCTTCCGGGGGCCTTTTGTGGTGCGTGTGGCGCGTGCCTAGTGGCGGCGGCGCGGGCGACGGTCGTCGTGTCCGCCCTCGCGGCGCGGTGCGCGCTCCTCGCGGGCCGGTGCCGAGTCGGCAGAGCCCTCGGGGGCCTCAGGCTTGTCGAGGCGGTCAAGGCTGACCTTGCCACGGTCGTCGATCTCGATGATCTTGACGTGGACCTCGTCGCCGATGTTCAAGACGTCTTCCACCTTGCCCACGCGACCCTTGGCCACGCGGCTGATGTGGAGCAGGCCGTCCTTGCCCGGAAGCAGCTCGACGAACGCGCCGAACGGCTGGATTGCCACGACGCGGCCGTGATACTCCTCGCCGATCTCCGGCTCCTTGACGATGGCCTGGATGCGGCGGACCGCTTCCTCGCCACCAAGGTCACGGCTGGCGATGAAGATCGTGCCGTCTTCCTGGATGTCGATCTGGGCACCGGTGTCGGCCTGGATGCCACGGATGACCTTGCCGCCGGAACCGATGACTTCACGGATCTTGTCGGCGGGGATCTTGATCGTGATGATGCGCGGAGCGAACTCGCTCATCTGCTCGCGAGCCTCGCTGATCTCCTCGAGCATCTTGCCCAGGATGAACGCGCGACCCTCCTTGGCCTGCATGAGCGCCTTGGTGAGGATCTCGAGCGACAGGCCCTTGGCCTTGTTGTCCATCTGCATGGCGGTGATGCCGTTGGGCGTACCGGCCACCTTGAAGTCCATGTCGCCGAGGAAGTCCTCGAGGCCCTGGATGTCGGTCAGGACGGCGACGTCGTCGCCCTCCTTGATGAGGCCCATCGCGATACCGGAGACCGGCGCCTTGATCGGCACACCGGCGTCCATGAGTGCGAGCGTCGAGCCGCAGACCGAGCCCATCGAGCTCGAGCCGTTGGACTCGAGAACCTCGGACACGATACGGATCGTGTACGGGAACTCCTCCTCGGCGGGGATCACGGGGAGTAGCGCGCGCTCGGCGAGGGCGCCGTGGCCGATGTCACGGCGCTTGGGGCCGCGCATGAAGCCCGTCTCGCCGGTCGAGAACGGCGGGAAGTTGTAGTGATGGATGTAGCGCTTGCCCTCGGACACGTCGATCGTGTCGAGGCGCTGCCACTCGGAGAGCATGCCGAGCGTCAGGACCGAGAGGACCTGGGTCTGGCCGCGGGTGAACAGGCCCGAGCCGTGCGCACGCGGCAGGTAGCCGGCGGTGTTGGAGATCTGGCGGACCTCGTCGAGCTTGCGGCCGTCGGCGCGCTCGCCCTCGGTAAGCACCATGGCGCGCATGGTCTTCTTCTCGAGCTGCTTGAGGACGGCCTTGATGTCCTTGCCGTCAGCGGCGAGCTCCTCTTCCGTGAAGGTGGCGAGCAGCTCGTCCTTGACCGCCTGCACGGCGTCCATGCGCGCGTGCTTGTCGGCGTTGTGCAGAGCCGCGTTCATCTTCTCGGAACCGGCGGCGAAGATGCGGTCGATCAGCGCGGGGTCGATGACCTGCAGCTTCACGTCCATCGGGGTGATGTCGACCTTGGCGAGGAAGCGCTCCTGCACGTCACAGAACGCGCCGATGGCCTCCTGGGCGAACATGAGGGCGTCGAGCATGTCCTCTTCGGTGACTTCGTTGCAGCCGGCCTCGAGCATGTAGACGGCGTCCTTGGAGCCCGCGACCACGAGGTCGAGGTCGGACATCTCGGCCTCATCGAAGGTCGGGTTCACGAGGAACTCGCCGGTCTCGGAGTCACGGCAGATACGAACGCCGGCGAGCGGTCCCTCGAACGGGATGCCGGCGGCCAGCAGTGCTGCCGAGGCGCCCATGATCGAGATCACGTCGGGCTGGTGGGTCTGGTCGGCGGAGAGCACGGTCGCGATGACCTGCACCTCGTTGCGGAAGCCGTCAGCGAACGACGAGCGGATGGGGCGGTCGATCATGCGGGCGGTCAGCGTGGCCTTCTCGGAAGGGCGCGACTCGCGCTTGATGAATCCGCCGGGGAGCTTGCCCGCGGCGTACATGCGCTCTTCGAAGTCGACCGTCAGCGGGAAGAAGTCCAGGTCCTTAGGGAACTTCGACGCTGTTGCGGTGACGAGCACCATGGTGTCGCCCTGGCGGACGACGACTGCTCCACCGGCCTGCTTGGCGAGCTCGCCGGTCTCGAGCGTGTACTCCTTGCCGTACAGTTCAAACGTTTCAACGATCTTTGCCATAAAGCTCTCTTCTTCCCTCTTCCACAGCCAAGGCGCCCCATGCGCGTTGGCCCGCTTCACGTGGCATCACGTCTGGCGATGCCACATTCTCATACCCGCTTACGGGCGGGTGGGTCGGGCGAAGCCTGCCCGACCCAAGAAGAAGGCGGGAGTCTCCTCCCGCCTTCGTTCCTTCATGTGGGGTGCTAGCCGCGGATTCCCAGCTGAGCGATGACCGCACGATAACGCTCGATGTCGGTCTTCTTCAGGTAGGCCAGCAGGCGGCGGCGCTGACCGACGAGCTTGAGAAGGCCACGACGGGTGTGGTGGTCCTTCTTGTGCACCTTGAGGTGCTCGGTGAGGTCGCGGATGCGCTGGGTGAGCAGCGCGATCTGAACCTCGGCCGACCCGGTGTCGGCGTCGCCACGCTTGTACTCGGCGATGATGGTCGCCTTGGTGTCCTTGGACAACGGCATTACGGTTCCACCTTTCTGTGGAATTCGCCCCGGTCCGGGATGGGCGCAGGTGGCGCGCACCTCTCAGGCCGGGGTAACGTCTAGAGCCGAAGCAGTATAGCACATGCGCGGCTTGGGCCGACTCGGTGGATTGTTCCCTCCCGGGCCCGGGGTCACACCCCGAGCAGGGCGCGCGCCTCGTCGGCTCGCTCGGGCGGCACGAGCAGGCTGAAGCGCCGCTGGAAGTTGAAGTCCGGTCGGATGTTTTGGATCAGGTTGGGCGGCATGGGGTCCCACACGAACGGGATGTCCGCGTCCTCAAGTGGTGCCGTGATCGTGAACGCCTTGGTACCGGGGTCTGAGAGCAGGTGCCCCAGACGCCGGTTGTCGAGTATCACGACCCAGGAGTCGTCATACTCCGCGTAGTGATCTTGATCCGGCTGTCCGGCCGCGGCACGCTCGGCGGCCTCAAGCACTGCAGGGTCAGCGACGATGGGCGTTCCGTCCTCCAAGTAGTCGGTGCTGGAGTCCTTCGCGCCAAGGGTCAGCAGGTCGAACAGCTCGGTGGCCAATCCGGTGAGCGGGTTGGGGTTCCACTCGTCCTCTGAGTCCTCGGCTCCCCGCGCTGCGATGACGGCCCGGCGCCTGTCGAGCTCCGCCTGTCCGAGGGCTGCGGCGGTATCGACGTCAGAGGCGATCGCGGCGGTCAACTCGTCGAGCGCCGTGAACGCGCGCTGGGCGCGCAGGCGCTCCAGGAACTCCACGGTCAGCTCGGCGTGGTAGAGGTCGCCCTCGAAGCCGATCAGGTGTGCTTCGAGGATGTCCGTCGCCTCGGGAAAGCTCGGCGGTCGTCCCACCGAGATGGCCGCGGGGTAGACGACCTCATGGGCGGTCACGAGCCCGGCGTAGACGCCGGAAGCCGGAAGCGCCGCGTGCGGCTGGGGCGAGACGTTGGCGGTGGCGAAACCGAGGCTCTCCCCTTCTCCGCGACCGTGCATGACCGGCCCGTGGATGCGATGCGGCTTGCCGAGGAGCTTTGAGGCCTCCTCGACGTCGCCGTCGGCGATCAGCGAGCGGATGCGTGTCGAGGTGACGGGCGCGCCGTCCACTTCAAGTAGCGGGACCGGAACGACCTGGAATCCCTTGGACTTGCCAAGCAGCGCGAGCGTGTCGACGGTACCGCTCGCATTGCGGCCGAAGCGGAAGTCCTGGCCCACCACGACGGCCACCGGATCGAAGGCGTCGAGGAGCACGTCTTCCAAGAAGCGCTCGGGCGACAACTCGGCGATCTTGCGGCAGAAGCGAATGACAAGGACGCCGTCCGCGCCGGTCTGCTCGAGAAACGCCAGCTTCTCCTTGAGGGTCAAGAGCTGAGGCGCAGCCGAGTCGGGCGTCACGACCCGGTCAGGATCCCTGTCGAACGTGACGACGAACGCTTCGACACCGCGCTCTCGAGCGAGGTCGACAGCGCGCCGGATGAGCTGCTGATGCCCCACGTGGACACCGTCGAACACACCGATAGCGCACACGGCCTCACCGAGCGGCTCGTGCAGCTTCTCCCACTCAACGGTCTTGAACGTCATCGAACACCTCTTGAGATTCCGTTGGGAAACACCGCGTCCGGGACCAGGCGATCGCCGGACGCACGATACACCGCGAGCAGCACCGACGCGTCCTCGCTGCATACCGCGACACGCTGGCCATCGACGATCCCGTCGATGGCGTCCGTACGAAGGCTCTTGCCGTCGGCGATGGCCGCGGGTGCGACGAGAACGGGCGTCAGCCCCAGCGCATCGACCGGATCGCTGAAGCCGCCGACAAGCTCGCCGCGCTCCCCCGCTTCAACGGCCTCTTCAAGCGAGAGCGCATCGTCGACCGACAGCGTCCCGCTTGCCGTGCGGCGCAGCCCGGACAGATGTGCGACCGTACCGGCCGCCCGACCCAGATCTCGAGCGAGGGCTCGCACGTACGTGCCCTTGGACACGGTGAACGCCACACGCCAGCGAACGGGCTCATCCAGCACCTCGACGAGCCGCGCTTCGTAGGTGGTGATCGCTCGGGGCTGCAGCTCGACAGGGGACCCGGCGCGTGCGGCGCGGTGGGCGGTCTGTCCGCCGACCTTGATGGCTGAGTACGAGGGCGGCATCTGCATCGACGGACCGATCAGCGACTCGAGCAGCTCGCCGGCCCGCTCGGGTGCAGTGAGGTCGGCGGAAACCTCAGCGGTTTCAACGACCTGACCCTCCGCATCATCGGTGTCCGTGGCCGAACCGAACGTGATCTGCGCGAGATACGACTTGCGTGCCGAGGACAGATGAGGCTCGAGTCGAGTCGCAGGGCCGATCAAGACCACGAGCAGGCCGGTCGCCATGGGGTCGAGGGTACCGGCGTGACCGATGCGGCCCTCGCCGGTCGCACGGCGCATCCGCGCCACCACGTCATGGCTGGTCAGGCCTTGCGGCTTGTCCACGAGCAGGACGCCGGACAGGCCGGTCGCCCCGCGCTTGCGCGCGCTCATCGGGCAGCGTCCGCCCCGGGCAGCAACGACAGCAGCTCCGGAAGCAACGAGTCGACGCCGGGCTGTTCCCACGTGAACCCGGATGCCGCAGCATGGCCCCCGCCGCCAAAGCGGCGTGCGACCGCTGAGACGTCGAACCCCAGCTTGGCACGCAGATTGACGCGAACCTCGCCTCCGCGCTCGCGCATCAGCAGTGCCACATCGATGCCGCCCAGTGAGCGCACCGCATCCGGAAGGTGCTCCGCCTCCTCGGGGAGAGCGCCGGTAACCTCGAAGTCCTCGTCGGTCACCCACGCATAGGCCACGTGTCCGTTGTTGGCGAGCGTCAGGCGGCTCATGCACCGTGCCTCAAGGGCGAGCGACGCGGCCGACCGGTTCTGATAGATCAGCCGTGCGGCGTCCGCCGGATCGACGCCGGCCTCAAGCATCTCGGCGGCATCACGCAGTGCCCGTGCGGTGGTGTTCTGGTACTGGAAGCGTCCGGTGTCAGTGAGGAGCGCCGCATAGCAGCACAGGGCGACATCCGAAGAAGGCTTGTGGTCGAGTGCGTCGAGCAGCTCCCACACAAGCTGACCGGTCGCCGAGGCGGTCTCGTCGAGCACGTGGACGTCACCGTAGCGGCGAGCATCCGGGTGATGATCGATCACGATGACCTTCTCTGCGGCCTCGGCAAGCGCGGCTGCGACACCCAGTCGCTCCGGGATTGGGGTGTCGAGTGCGACGAACACAGCCGGCGCCTCGAGATCGGCGGCGCGCGCGTAGAGGCGGAAACCCGGGAGCCAGTCGTAGGTCGATGAGGCGCTGCGGTCATCGGCGAGGGTGGGTATCGCGGGAATACCCATCTCGCGCAACGCAAGCGTCAGTGCCAGTACGCTCCCGATGGCATCACCATCGGGGCGTACGTGGGCACATATGACCACCGAGGACGCACGCCTCAGCGCGACGGCGGCGTGGTGCAGATCCGCCTTCACGCGGGCTACTCCTCGTCGTCCTCGTCGACGCTGGGCTTGGCGCCCTCGCCATTGACGAGGGTGGGCGGTACCTGGAGGAGTGCCTCGGCGATCCGCTCTCCCTGATCGACGCTCTCATCGATGAAGAAGCGCAGGTCCGGCGAGACGCGCCATCCAAGCATCCTGCCCGTGAGAGAGCGGACACGGCCGCGCGCTGACTCCAGTCCGGCGAGGACGTCGTCGTAGCGGCCGGGATCCGCACTCACGTAGATGTTCGCGACGCTTCGGTCAGGGCTGACCTTGGCGCCGGTCACGGTCACGAGACTGACGCGGGGGTCCGAGACCTCGGATGCGAGGATCTCGGCCACCGCCTCTTTGATCTGTTCGTCGATCTTTCTACCGAAGGATTCGCGCATGGCTACTCCTTAGGCCTCTCGGGCGACCTCGATGACCTTGAAGCCCTCGATGATGTCGCCCTCCTTGAGATCCTGGAAGTTCTCGATGCCGATACCGCACTCGAAGCCCTGGCGAACGGACTTCGCGTCCTCCTTGAAGCGGCGCAGCGAGGCCATCTTGCCTTCGAAGATGACGGTGCCGTCGCGCACGATGCGGACCTGATCGTCACGAGTGATCTCGCCGTCGAGCACGTAGCAACCTGCGATGACGCCGGCCTTGGGAACGCGGAACAGCTCGCGCACCTCGATGCGGGCGGTGTCCTGCTCCACCATGTCCGGCGACAGCATGCCCACGCGCGCGGCGTTGATCTCTTCGATGGCCTGGTAGATGACGCGGTACATGCGGATGTCGACGTGCTCGGACTCGGCGAGCGCCTTGGCCTTGGGCTCAGGGCGGACGTTGAAGCCGATGATGATGGCGTCTGAGGCGTCGGCGAGCATGACGTCGGACTCGGTGATGCCGCCTACCGCGGAGTGGATGACGTTGATGCGGACCTCGGTCTGGTCCATCTTGTCGAGCGCGTCCTTCAGAGCCTCGATGGAGCCCTGGACGTCCGCCTTGACCACGAGGTTGAGGTCAGCGAGCTCGCCTTCGGCGATGCGGTCGAACAGGTCGTCGAGCGAGACGTGCTTCTTGGTGGCGGCCTGAGCGAGCAGGCGCTGCTTGAGTGCGCGCTCCTCGGCCAGGTTGCGGGCGTCGCGCTCGTCGGCGAAGACGCGGAACTCGTCTCCGGCGCTCGGAACGTTGGCGAGGCCAAGGACCTCCACCGGATCGGCCGGGCCGGCTGACGTGACCTGGCTTCCCAGCGGATCGATGAGCGCGCGGACGCGGCCGTAGCTCGTGCCGGCGACAAGCGAGTCGCCCACGCGCAGGGTGCCGCGCTGGACGAGCACGGTGGCGACCGGACCACGACCCTTGTCGAGCTTGGCCTCGATGACCACGCCGGACGCGAAGGTGTCGGGGTTGGCGGTGAGCTCCAGGACGTCGGCCTGCAGCAAGATCATCTCGAGAAGGCCATCGATGTTGATGCGCTTCTTGGCCGAGACGTTCACGAAGATGTTCGAGCCACCCCACTCTTCGGGGACGATCTCGTGCTCGGTCAGCATCTGCTTGACCTGCTCCGGGTTCGCGCCGTCCTTGTCGATCTTGTTGACGGCGACGATGATCGGCACGCCGGCGGCCTTCGCGTGGTGGATGGCCTCGACGGTCTGCGGCATGACGCCGTCGTCGGCGGCGACCACAAGGATGACGACGTCGGTGATGTTGGCGCCACGGGCACGCATGGCGGTGAACGCCTCGTGACCCGGGGTGTCGATGAAGGTGATCTTGCGGCCGTTCTTCTCGACCACCGATGCACCGATGTGCTGCGTGATGCCGCCGGCCTCGGTCGCGGCCACACCGGTCTCGCGGATGGCGTCCAGAAGCGACGTCTTGCCGTGGTCGACGTGACCCATGACGGTGACGACGGGCGAGCGCGGCTTGAGATCCTCTTCCGCGTCGACGAACGTCCAGCCCATCTCTTCCTCGGGCTTGACCACACGGACCTCACGGCCCAGGTCGTCGGCGATGATCTCGATGACCTCGGTCAGCATGGGCTGGTTCACGGTGAGCGGGGTGCCCAGCATGAACAGGCGCTTGATGACGTCGTTGGCCGGAACGTTGAGGGCGTCGGCGAACTCACCGACGGTGACACCCTCGGTGACGGTGACGGCCTGGCCGCCATGCGGCAGCTCCACCGAGGTCGCCTCCTCGTGCAGGCGAGCCTCCTCGGCCTCTTCACCGGTCTTCTTATGCTTCTTCTTCTTGCGGCGTCCGCCGTCGGCCTGGGCGGCCGCAACCGCAGCCTTGGCCTCCTCGATCACCTTGTCGCGCTGCAGCTTCTCGGCCTCGATGGCCATCTGGCGGTAGCGCTCCTCCTCGACCTTCTCGAGGCGGGCGGCCTCCTCGCCGGCAAGGCGGGCGGCCTCGGCGGCGATAGCGGCCTCGAGCGCGGTGCGCGGGGTCGCAGGGACCTCGGCGGCCGGCTCGACGGGTTCCGGTGCCTCGACAACGACGGGCTCAGGGACCGGCTCCGGCTCGGGGGCCTTGGTCTCGAGCTGCGCGCGGGCGTCAGCCGTCTCGGCCTGCTCGCGGGATGCACGCTCGGCCTCGGCGCGCTTGCGCGCCTCCTCCTCGAGTCGACGCTGCTCGTCCTCACGGGCCTTGCGCTCTGCCTCGCGGGCCTTGCGCTCGGCGTCCTCGGCCTTGCGGCGGGACTCCTCCTCGGCCTTGCGTGCGGCCTCTTCTTCGGCCTTGCGTGCTGCTTCGGCCTCTACCTCGGCGGCGCGCTCGGACTCGATCTGCGCCTGACGCTCAGCGATCTCAGGGCCAAGCTCTTTGCGGATCTTGTCCACATACGCCTCGACCAGGGTCGACGCGTGGTTCTTGGCGGGTATCTTCATGCCCTGGAGCCGGTCGAGCAGTTCTTTGCTCGACATACCGAACTCCTTGGCCAGCTCATGGACTCTCATAGCGGGCATACGTGCGGTCACTCTCCTTGCCGCGGGCTCTGATCGCTCAGTAGCTCGTCGAAGTCACGTCGCAGACGGGTGTAGTCGTCGTCTTTCAAACTTACCCTGAGTGCCGAGTCGAGACGCCGTCGCTTGCGGGCGACCTCGAAGCAATCAGGATCCGCGCACAGGTATGCTCCCCTGCCGCTGGCCTTGCCGGTCGGGTCGACCTCGACATGGCCGTCGGGAGTCCGCACTATCCGCACGAACGCTCGCTTATCGCTCGACGTCGCGCAGCCGGTGCAGGTGCGTGTGGGGACCTTACGCGGCTTCATCACTCCGCGGCGGCCTCCTTCTCGTGCAGGCCACAGTAGTAGCCGCCCGGACGTGCCTGGTTGCGGCAACGAACGCCGGTGGAGGTCACGGCGCAGCAGCGGCCGTCGAACTCCTCGACGGACTCGCTTTGCGCGGGCGCGCTGGACTGGATGCCCTGCGATGCGGCGACGGCGGCACTCTTGATGTCGATCCGCCAGCCGGTCAACTTGGCGGCAAGTCGGGCGTTTTGGCCCTCCTTGCCGATAGCGAGCGACAGCTGGTCGTCGGGGACGACCACGGTCGCAGTGTGTGAATCCTCGTGGACGATCACGCGATCGACCTTGGCCGGGGACAAGGCGCTCGCGACGTAGGCCGCGGGATCCTCGCTCCACGGCACGACGTCGATGCGCTCGCCGCGCAGCTCGCCGACGATCATGCGGACGCGGCTGCCCTTGGGGCCGACACAGGCGCCAACCGGATCAAGACCGGACTCGCGGCTGGACACGGCGACCTTGGAGCGGGCACCGGCCTCACGTGCGACGCTCTTGATCTCGACGATGCCGTCGTAGACCTCAGGCACCTCGATCTCGAAGAGGCGGCGGATGAGCCCAGGGTGGGTACGCGACACGACGATCGAGGGCTCGTTGCCCTGACCCTTGCGCACATCGATGATGTAGGCCTTCAGGCGCTCGTTGTGGTTGTAGCGCTCGTTGGGCGGCTGCTCCTTCTGCGGAAGCTCCGCCTCGACGCCTTCGCGCAGCTTGAGCAGCGTGTAGCGGCTGTCGGACTGCTGGATCGTGCCGGTCACGCTCTCACCGATGCGATCCGCATACTCCTCGAAGATCTTCTCGCGGGCGGCGTCGCGCACGATCGAGGTGATGACGCTCTTGGCGGCCTGTGCGGCGATGCGGGACACGTCCGCGGGGGTGACGTCGCGCTCCTCGTAGACAGGCTCTTCGCCGGCCTCCTCGTCCCACTCGCCGACGGGCACCATCTCGTAGACGTAGATGCGACCCGACTCACGGTCGATGGTCACGCGGGTCGGGTTGTCGAGGTCGAGGATGCGCTGGTACGTCGAAGCAAGCGACTGCTCGAGCTTGTCGAGCATGTCGTACTCGTCGATACCCTTCTCCTGCGCGAGGGCGCGCAGCGCCTCCATCACATTCGGCTCGGAGCTCATGACTGGGGGCCCCTTTCGTTGTTGTTGAAGCTCACGACGCCCTTAAGGCGTGCTTTTTGGACGGTGTCATACGGAATCGCGACCCGCTCGCCGTCGATCTCGAGGATGACGTCGTCACCCTCGATGCCCACGAGCTGCCCGGTCCACGTTCCGCGGGAAGTGCCTGTGGCGCGCGCCTTGATGGTGACGGTCTCGCCGGCGAAGCGAGCGAAGTGCTCACGTGTGCGCAGCGGTCGGTCGACGCCGGGTGACGAGACCTCGAGCGTGTACGGACCACTGATGGGGTCCGCCTCGTCGAGCAACTCCGAGACCCAGCGGTTGGCTTCACAGATGGCGTCGAGGTTCACGCCTCCCTCGCGGTCCAGCAGCACACGGATGACCATGGCGCGCCTTCCGCCCGACTGCTCGACGGCCACGAGCTCGAATCCGTTCTGCTCAGCGACGGGCTCGATGAGCTCGGTCAGCTTCCGTGCTATATCGTGTACGGCCACCACGTTCACCTCCTTGTGTACAGAACAAAAGAAGCGGGTGTGAGCCCACTTCTCGCGAGAACCACAGATTTCACGTACGCGCCGATTCTACCCGAAGCGGCTGGTCGGGTCAAAGCGAACGGCCTTCGAGCGCGCATCCTTAAAGGCGTATCGGGAAGGTGCCGATAATAGGAAGAACTGCTGGTGCTGACGGGGGGATGCACCATGAAGCGTGGATCTGTCGGCCTCGCCGACCGCATTGCATTGATAGCACTTGGGGGAATCGTTCTCTCCCTGGTGATATGGCTCGCCTATGCATTCGTGGGCGGGGTCCTGTTCGATGGCGCGGACCTCACCACCTCACTTGTCACTCCCGGGCCCGAAGCGGCGTGGAACCGTCTGGTCGCCATCGTCGCGGTGCTGATCGCCACGCTCATCCTGCAGACGCTCACCGCGCGCAAGATACAGGCGGAACAAGCGCTCGCAGTCGAACAGAGCCGTACTCGGCAGATGTATGAGAACAGTCCCGACGGTGTCGTCTGCATGCAAAGTGACCGCACGGTGACGTATGCGAACATCAAGGCCGAGGCACTCGCCGGTGTGGGACCCGGGGAGCTTGTGGGCAAGCGGTGTCATGAGGCCATCTTCGGCTTGGACGCGCCGTGTGACCGGTGCGGGCTTGACGAGATACTGCGCACGGGCCAGGTGCTGAGCCGTCGAGATCAGGTCTGCGCGAACGACGGGCACGATCGCTGGCTGAGCAGGATCGCCTACCCGATCAGAGACGCAGAGGGGTCGATAGAGTCGGTCGTCGAGATGGTGCGCGATGTGACCGACCTTCATGAGGCCGAAGAAGCGCTGCGCAGGAGCCATCTCGAACTCGAGATGCGGATCGAGCAGCGCACGGCTGAGCTGCAAGCCGCGAACGAGCAACTGCAAGACGAGGTCGGCGAACGGCTGCGCGCAGAAGACGCGCTGCGCGAGTCCGAGCAGCGCTACCGCCGTCTCATCGAGCACTCGCCCGACATGATCCTCGTGCACCACCAAGACGAGGTGACGTTCGTGAACGCCGCCGGGCTCAGGCTGCTCGGAGCCGAGAGCCTCGACGAGGCGATCGGCTCTCGCGTGACGAGCCTGTGGGAGCCTGACGGCTCGGGGCTGACCCCGGCGGAGCTGTCGGCGGCGGTCCGCAAGGGCGCGGCGCGTCGTCCTTTGTCGGTGAAGCTCAGGCGGCTGGACGGCTCACTCGTCGACGTTGAGGTGACCGCGACCCCGCTGGTGTTCGACGGTCAGGACTACGTCCAGTGTGTCGCGCACGACATCACTGAGCGACTGCGGGCCGAGGAGACCATCAAACAGATGGCCTTCTACGATGGCCTGACGGGACTGCCCAACCGGACGCTGTTCAGGGATCGGCTCGTCGCGTCGATCGCGCGCGCTGCGCGCTCCGACTCGACGATCGCGGTCGCCTTCCTCGACCTTGATGACTTCAAGGCGATCAACGACACGCTTGGCCATGCGCTTGGCGACGAGTTGCTGGCCGCCGTGGGAGCCAGGCTCCAGGGACTGCTCCGCGAGAACGACACCGTCGCCCGCCACAGCGGCGACGAGTTCACGGTCATCGCCGAGCTCAAGAACGATACCGACGCCGGTCGCCTGGCCGAGCGTATCAGCGAGGGCCTGCGCCCGGTGTTCCACGTTGCCGGGCACGACTTGCACGTCACGGCGAGCATCGGTATCGCGTTGTGCCCCGAGCACAGCACCGATGAGGTGGAGCTGCTCAAGATGGCCGACACCGCGATGTACCGCGCGAAGGAGATGGGTCATAGCCAGTTCCGTCTCTACGACCCGGGCATGAGTCGCGCTGCGCACGATCGCCTCGAGCTTGAGAACGAGTTGCGCCGCGGCATCGAGAACGGCGAGTTCGAGCTGTTCTACCAGCCCCAGATCGATCTGCGCAGCGGAAAGGCCCGCGGAGTCGAGGCGCTGTTGCGTTGGCGCCATCCGACTCGCGGCCTCCTGTCCCCCGACTCGTTCCTCGAGGTGGCCGAGCAGGCCGGCCTCGTGAACCACCTGGGGCGTTGGGTCATGGCGGAGGCGTGCAGCCAGGCCAAGGCGTGGGAGACGCAGGGTGTGTACGTGGGTGTGGTGGCGGTGAACCTCTCCGCCAGAGAGTTCATGCAGCGCGATGTGGTGCAGATGGTCTCTGAGACGCTTGCGCACACGGGTCTCGAGGCCGGGCGTCTTGAGATCGAGATCACCGAGAACGTCGCGGTGCACAACCTTGACCATGTTCTGCGTACCCTTGGCCGCTTGCGCGAGCTGGGTATCCGCATCGCGATCGATGACTTCGGCACCGGCTACTCATCGATGAGCTACTTGCAGCGCTTCCCCATCCACACACTCAAGATCGCGCAGACCTTCATGCGCAGCGTGGGCGAAGACCCGCAAAGCGCGGCGATCGCGTCGATGGTCGTGGACCTGTGCAGGCAGCTCGACCTCGAGATCGTCGCCGAGGGAATCGAGACCGAAGCGCAGCGTGACTTCCTGCTCGACCGAGGCTGCATCATCGCGCAAGGCTATCTGTTCTGCAGGCCCAAGGCGGCCCATGAAGTCGCCGACTACCTTCGGGCCGGGGACTTCATGGGGCTCACGTTCAGCGCCTAGTGCGCGAAGCGGGCCCGCTCGCTCTCGACCATCGCAGTCACAGCGGCGACCGCCTCGGCGATCGGCACGGTGCTTCGCTCGCCGGTCGCTCGGACCTTGAGCTCGACGATCCCCTCGGCCAGACCCTTCTTGCCCACGACGAGCTGGATGGGCCATCCGATGAGGTCGGCATCGTTGAACTTCACGCCGGCACGCTCGTCACGGTCGTCGAGCAACGTCTCGACGCCCGCTGCGGCGAGCTCACGCCACAGGCCCTCGGCGACGTCGTAGACCTCTCCGTCGGCCATGAGCGGCAGAACCGCGACCTCCAGCGGAGCGATCGACATGGGCCACTGGATACCGTTGTCGTCGTTGTACTGCTCGATGACCGCGGCCAGTGAACGGCTCACGCCCACGCCGTAGCAGCCCATGAGGAACGGCTGCTCTTCGCCGTTCTCGTCGGTGAAGGTGGCGCCCATCGACTCGGAGTAGCGAGTGCCAAGCTGGAACACCTGGCTGACCTCGATGCCGCGCGCGCCCTTGAGCGTGCCGCCGCACTCGGGGCAGCGGTCCCCGGGCCGTGCCTCCACGAGGTCGGTCCAGACGGAGACCTCGAAGTCACGACCGGGCATCGCTCCAAAGAAATGAAAGCCATCCTCGTTTGCCCCGATACCCCACGCGACGTCGGTCTCGAGTGAGCGGTCGGCGACGACGAGGGTGCCCACCGGCGGATTCACGGGGCCCAGCGATCCCTTCGGGATCCCGAAGGCGGCAAAGTCCTCCTCGGTGAGCAGCTCGACCTCGGGCACGGCCCAGCCGGCCTTGACGGGATTGAGCTCACGGTCACCGGGCACGCAGAAGAAGACGAGCCTTCCGTCGGGCGTCTTGCCGGCCATCGTCTTGACGGTGTCGTGCTCGGAGATCCCGAAGGCCTCGGCGAGCTCGGCGATGGTCTTGAGACCGGGCGTCGCACGCTTCTCGATGGCGATGGGCTCGGTGACCGAGGGGGTGCGCACGACGACGGTCTCGGCGGCCTCGACGTTGGCGGCCCAGCCGCAGTCGCAGTAGACGAGCGCCGCCTCCCCCGCCTCGGCGAGCGCCATGAACTCGGTGGTGACCTTACCGCCGATCTGGCCGGAGTCAGCGACCACCGGCCGGTACTCGAGGCCCAGGCGCTCACAGATGCGGCCGTACGCGCGGGCCTGATCGTTGTAGTGCTCCTCGAGCGACTCCTGTGTCGCGTGGAACGAGTAGGCGTCCTTCATGACGAACTCGCGACCACGCAGCAGGCCGAAACGAGGACGGACCTCGTCGCGGAACTTCATGTTGATCTGGTAGAGCGACACGGGAAGCTGGCGGTAGGACTTCAGCTCCGAGCGAACGAGGGCGGTGATGATCTCCTCGTGTGTGGGGCCAAGGCAGAACTCGCGGGAGTGGCGGTCCTTGAGGCGCGCGAGCTCGGGGCCGTAGAGCTCCCAGCGCCCGGACTCCTCCCACAGCTCGGCCGGCTGGACGATGGGAAGCATGAGCTCCTGCGAGCCGATGGCGTCCATCTCCTCGCGCACGATGCGCTCGATCTTGGCGAGCGAGCGGTACCCCAGGGGCAGGAAGGAGTAGATGCCGGCGGCCGCCTTGCGGATCATGCCGGCGCGCAGCAGCAGCCTGTGAGAAGCGAGCTCGGCCTCGGCCGGCACCTCTTTGAGCGTGGGTGCGTACAACGAGCTCATGCGAAGCGCGACGGTCATGCTACGTCTCCTGTGTGGTCGGGTTACCGGCGTTGACGTCAGGCGGCACGGCTGAGCGCCGCTCGGGATGTGCACGCCACAGGATACCAGTCGCGTGTGGGATTCGACCCCGAACATGACGGAAGGGCCGGAGGGGTGGGCTCCGGCCCTTCCTGACGAAGAGTGGTCGCGCTGCCAGCGAGGGGGCTCAGGCTAGCTGCGCGGGGTCATGCAGAACTCGGTGGAGCAGTGCCGCACGACCATCACCGGCACCTCGGCCTCCTTCATGACCGACTCGGCGACACTGCCGAGGGCCAGACGCTTGAAGCCGGTTCGGCCTTCGGAGCCCATGACGACCATCTGGGCGTCGTACTCCTTGACCGCTTGGACGATCTCGTGGCCCACAGCGCCGTCACGATGGACGGTGGTGACCTTGACATCGTTCTTGGCGCCGAGCTTCAGGGCGACGTCGAGACCAGCGGTGCTGTGCTTGACGCCCTCCATCTGCTCTTGCTCGATGTACTGCATCGGGTCTTCGATGCGGCCGGGGCCGACGAAGAGTGCGACCACCTCAGCGGCGCCCAGGCACTTGGCCATCGAGATCGCCACCTTGGTTGCCTCGACGGCGGTCGCTGAGCCATCGGTGGGAACCAGGATCTTGCTGACCGTCAGGTCGACGACTTGGATGTCATCATCGGTCATCAGTTCTGCCGTGCGGTCGAGCGTGGTAGCCATTCAGCTCACCTCCTAGTCCTTGATGTAGTCGGCCTTCAGACCGAGCTGCTCGGGTGCGTGAAGCTTGAGCATCTTGAGGCGGATATCGGCGGGAACCATGCTCTTGGTGGCGATCGAGACGACGACCATCAGAGTGATCGCGAGCGGGACGGTCCAGATGGCGGGCTGCGCCAGGAGCGTGTTCACGTAGCCGGACGCGGGGGCGGTTGCCAGGCCCTTGTCCACGAGCATCGTGAAGACCACGGAGCCGATCGCGGCTGCGCCGCCGCCCAGCATGCCGGTGACTGCGCCGGCCTTGGTCAGACCCTTCCACCAGGCGCCCAGGAGAAGCAGCGGGAAGTAGGTGGAGGCACCGATGGCGAACGCCCATCCGACGAGCATGTTGATGTCGAAGTTCTCAACCATGAGGCCGAGGACGACGGCGATGGTGCCACCGATGGCGGCTGCGACCTTGAAGGCCACGAGACGGGACTCAGGCGACGCGTTCGGGCGCAGGATGCGGCCGTAGATGTCGTGAGCCATACCACCGGAGACGCTGACCAGCAGACCGGAGAACGTGGTCATGAAGGCTGCGAACGCACCGGCCGAGGTGATGCCGGACAGGATCTGGCCCAGCAGCTCGTTCTCGATCATGGTCGGAAGCTTGATGGTGACGAGGTCGGTGCCGCCGTTGGCGTAGAGCATCGGGATCTCGATGCGGCCCATGGCGCCCCACATCGCGGGGAAGATGTAGAACAGCGACAGCATGCCGATGACGAGCAGGGTCGTGCGCTTGGCCGAGCGACCATCCGGGTTGGTGTAGAAGCGAACCAGGATGTGGGGCAGACCGGCCGTGCCGCACAGGAGCGCGACGATCAGCGAGTAGGTGTACAGGAGCGGGGTCCACGCGACGGAGTTCTCGTCGAGCGGGTTGACGTACTTGCTGGTGAACGGTCCGAACGGCGCGAGCCACTTGTTGCCGGTGGCGACGTTGGGGATGTTCATGCCGGCCTTGAGGGTGACGGCGGTCTTCTCGGTGAAGGTCAGCTTCTGACCCGCGAGCTGGTCGGTCTTGGTGAAGGTGTAGGGCTGACCGGCCGCAAGGGTGACCTTCTCCTTGCTCAGGACCTCGCCGGAGCTGCCGTAGTTGGTGACCTTCACGTGCGCGTCGGTCTCGGGCACGATCGTGCCGGTCTTGCCGACGAACTTGAGGTCAGCGAGGGCGCCGTACTTGACGACGGTATCCTCGGTGATGGCGAGTGAGGCGTTGTCAGGCGACTCGATGACCTTCTTGTCGGCGTCGAGGCGCAGCAGGTTGCCCGAGCGCTCGACGTGCTGGCCGTAGCCGCCAAAGACGGTGAACAGGATGAAGATCGGGATGGAGATGGCGACCATCTTGACCCAGTACTGGAACGCCTGGACCAGGGTGATGCCCTTCATGCCGCCCAGGATGACGTTCAGGGTGATGACGGCGCCCACGACGACGACACCGACCCAGTACGGCGAACCCAGCAGCTGCGCGAGGGTGATTCCGGCGCCCTTCATCTGCGGCATCATGTAGAAGAAGCTGATGGCCAGAGCGAGCGACACGGCAACCTTGCGCATGTTCTTGCTGTCGAAACGACCCTCGGCGAAGTCCGGGATCGTGTACGCGCCGAACCGGCGGAGCGGGCCTGCGATGAAGAGCAGCAGGAACACGTAACCGGCCGCGTACCCGACCGCGTACCACAAGACGTCGTAGCCGAACTTCATGACCATGCCGGCGATGCCCATGAACGAGGCTGCCGAGAGGTACTCACCGGAGATGGCCGACGCGTTCCAAAACGCGTTGACGCCACGGCCGGCGACGTAGAAGTCAGAGGTCGTGCGTGACAGGCGAGTCGCCCAGACACCAAGACCGATCGTGGCGATGACGATACCCACCACGAAGAACAACGGGATGATCGCGACGTTAGACATTCAGGTCCCCTCCCTTCTAGTGTCCGAGGACCGGCGCGGCGGCCGGCTCCTCAACGGAGTCGTCATGCACCGGGAGAGTCGACTCGTCGACCATGCCGACCGCTTCGTCCTCGAATGCGTTGCTGCGCTGAACGAACAGCCACGCCAGGACGATCAGGATCGGGAAGATCGCGAATCCGAGGATGAACCACGACACGGTGAATCCCATGAACGGCTGGTTCATCGTTTCCGGCACGAACTTGTTGAGCAGAGGCACAACGATGATGATCGCGACGAAAACGCTCGCGATCCCCATGGACAGTCGAAGCTGACGTCCCATGACTGTCTTGAGGTACTCCTCGCTGTGAAGATCCATCTTGCCCATCGAGCACACCACCCTTCGCTGGGTCGGGGTACGCGCCTTCGCGTACCTACGGCCTTTCCTGTGAACAGTGTGAGTTCTCGCAGGTCAAAGCGGTGCGCACGCGCCGCCAGTGGCGCGAAGCGCGGGTGAGTGATGCCGCATGGGCGGCGAGTGGTGGGGTGTGTACACAGCGTTCACGGTGAATGGCGCCGCATCGGCAGCGAGCGGCAGCGGCAAACGGTACGGTGAACGGCGGTGAGTCTAGAGCTGGGCCTCGAGACGCTCGATCTCAGCCATGAGCTCGTCGACGATGCGGTCCTCAGGGACCTTTCGCAGAGCCTCGCCCTTGGCGAAGAGCAGCCCCACTCCCTTGCCCGCCGCCACGCCGATATCGGCCTCGCGGGCCTCCCCCGGTCCGTTGACGACGCATCCCATGACCGCGACCTTGATGGGTGTCGGCCGACCGCGCAGGCGTGAGGCGATCTCCTGGGCGATGGGGATGAGGTCGATCTCGCAGCGGCCGCACGTAGGGCAGCTGACGAGCTCAGGCGAGTTGCGACGGATGTCGAGGGCCGAGAGCAGCTCCCAGCCGACATGTACCTCTTCGACCGGATCGGCGGTCAGGGAGACTCGAAGGGTGTCACCGATGCCTTCGGCGAGCAGGATGCCCAGTCCGACGCTCGATTTCACCGTGCCGGCGAGCGACGTGCCCGCCTCGGTGACACCGATGTGCAACGGATACGGCACCTGGGTCGCGAGGGACCGGTACGCGTCCACCGTGCTCAACACGTTAGATGCCTTGGCCGATACGACGATGTCTTCGAAGCCCCGCGACTCGAAGTGCGAGCAGAAGGCCACGGCGCTTGCGACGAGCTTGTCCGCGAGCGGCCAGTCAAGGTCGTGATACTCGGGCGCGAGTGAGCCGGCGTTGACCCCGATGCGGATGGGGATCCCGGCGGCGCCTGCCGCATCGATGACCGCATCGACCCGAGCGGTGTCTCCTATGTTGCCGGGGTTGATGCGCAGCTTCGCGGCGCCGCGACCGGCTGCTTCTATCGCCAGCCGGTGGTCGAAGTGAATGTCGGCCACCACGGGCAGCGGCGAGGCATCGCAGACAGCCTCGAAGCTGTCGAGCGCATCCGCGCGGGGAATCGCGACACGAACGATCTCGCAACCGGCGGCGGCGAGTCGCGAGATCTGGGACAGGGTCGCTTCGACATCACGCGTGTCGGTGTTCGTCATCGACTGGATGCTGATGGGGCTCTCTCCGCCAACGGGCACTCCGCCAACGACGACACGGCGCGACACACGCCTCGAGATCATTCGCACTCCCCTGTGCTAGCGGACGATGAAGCGGACCACGTCAGAGTACATGAGGTATCCGATGAGGGCGAAGAGCATGAGGGCGCCTGCGGCAGACAACGACATCGAGACGCGCCGAGAGAGCGGGCGCCCGCGCAGGCGCTCGAAGAGCTCGACCGCGACCTTGCCGCCGTCGAGCGGAGGGATCGGCAGGATGTTGATGACGCCGAGCGACAAGGAGAGCATGGCGACGATCCCGGCGTAGTCGAGTGCGCCTGCTCGTGCGGCGTCGGCTGCGAGGTACGACGCCCCGATCACACTCGAAGACTGACTGATCGAGGCGCTGAACGTCGCCGGGTTGAAGAAGCCCGCGATCGCCTGGAACGTCAAGCCGATGTAGCTGATCGACAGCGCGAGCGCGGCGAGCGGTGACGGCTTCACCGGTTTGACCTCAGGCGCGACCCCCAGAAGGGGCGCTTGAGAACCGGGCTTGACGCCGAGTGTCGCGCGCACGCGTGTGGTCTTGCCGTCGCGGACGATGGTGACGGTGATCGTCTCGCCGGGCTTGTGCTTCTGGACGGCCGAGACGAGCTCTTGCCAGTTGGTCACCGGGTCACCGGCGATCCGGGTGATCGCGTCTCCTGCCACGATGCCGGCGGCCGCAGCGCCCGACCCTTGCGTGACGCGGGCCACGCGCCCGGTCTCCTTGAGGTAGCCGAAGGTGGACAGCACGATCGTGAACACGAGCACTGCCGTGAGCAGGTTCAGCACGACGCCCGCCGATAGCACCACGATGCGCTTGGTGGTCGAGAGGGCGCGATACGTGACGCTGCGCGCCTTGTCGAGGAGTGCGGTGGGGTCTTCGGCCTCTTCGGGCGTGAAGCGCGATCGGTAGGAGTACTCGTCACCGGTGATGGGCTCGATAGCGTCCCAATCCGCGAGTGTCAGCAGCAGGCGGTCGGTCTCATTCGCGTCGAGGCCAAGCTCGTCGGCGATGGCGACCGCGTTGCTCTCCCCTCGTCTTGTGATCGCGGCCAGAACGGGAGCGAGGCCGGGGTCCTCCGGGCCCGGCTCCATGCCGGCGATGCGCACGTAGCCTCCCAGCGGTACCGCGGTGATTCCGTAGGTGGTCTTCTTGCCGTGGAACCGAATGGCCGGACCGGGAAGTCCCACCATGAACTCGTGCACCTTGACGCCGAACATGCGCGCCGCAAGAAAGTGCCCACCTTCGTGGATGACCACGAGGAGCGAGAACGTGAGAACACCCCAGAACAATGCAGCGAAGCCGCTACTCATATCGTTGACCGCCTCTCGCGGTGAAGTTCGTCGAAAGCAAGATCCCGGATGCCCGAAAAGTGCAAACGGTGCGCCATTAGAGTGATACCCATGCCGCCAGGGGCAGGGCGGCTAGCCGGCGAGATACTGCGAAGCCGCCCGCCGCGCGTCGGCGTCGGTGGACTCCAGATGCTCGATGGACTCCACCGTTGTCACGTCGTGGCTCTCGAGCACCGCACGGACACACCGCTCGATATCGAGGTAGCCGCACCGCCCCTCGAGAAAGACCGCGACCGCAACTTCGTTGGCGGCGTTGAGGACGCACGGCGCGGTACCCCCGCTGCGACCGGCATCGAACGCGAGACCGAGGCACCCGAACGTCTCGAGGTCGGGTGCGCCGAAGTCGAGTGAGCCCAGCGTGGTGAAGTCGACAGGAGCCACAGGCGCGGACCATCGGCGCGGGTGGCTGAATGCGTATTGGATCGGTATGCGCATGTCGGTGGCGCCAAGGTGTGCCTTCACGCTACCGTCGGCGTACTCGACCATCGAGTGGATGCAGCTTTGTGGGTGCACGACCACGGATATGTCGTCATAGCCCACCCCGAAGAGGTGGTGCGCCTCGATGACCTCGAGTCCCTTGTTCATCAGCGTGGACGAATCGATGCTGATCTTGGGCCCCATGCTCCACGTGGGGTGCGCCAGCGCATCCTCCCGAGTGACCGACGAGAGGTCCTCACGCGTCCGGCCCCGGAACGGTCCTCCGCTCGCGGTGAGCCAGATCCGGGACACGTCGCGCCCGTCCTCACCGAGCAGGCATTGGAAGATCGCCGAATGCTCAGAGTCGACCGGCAGCAGCTGTCCGGGTCCGGCCATCCGCATGACGAGGTCGCCGCCAACGACGAGTGACTCCTTGTTGGCGAGCGCAAGGGTCTTTCCCGCTTGGAGTGCCGCGACGGTGGCTCTCAGACCAGCCGCACCAACGAGCCCGTTGAGAACCAGGTCAACGTCGTCGCGGAGCGCAAGATCGACGACCGCTTGCGGGCCCGATCCCACGGTGCGACCAGTGGAGCGCGCGACCTTGTCGGCGGCTTCAGGGTCGGCCATCGCAACGCTGCACCCAGGGAACATGGCGACTTGCGAGGCGACAAGATCGGCACTCGAATGCGCAGCCAGAGCGACGACGGACACGTCATCACTGTGGTTGAGCGCGACATCGATCGCCTGACGCCCGATCGAGCCTGTGGAGCCGAGAATGGCAACGCGAAGAGGCGCGCTCATCGGACGCCGCCCCACCACAGAACCCAGTACACGACCAGGCCGACGAGGATGAGCGAGTCGAGCCGGTCGAGAAAGCCCCCGTGGCCGGGAAGCGAGGTACCCGAGTCCTTGACCCCTGCCTCGCGCTTGATGCGCGACTCGACGAGGTCACCGATGACCGATGACACGGCAACTGCGACACCGGCGAAAAGCGCGAGCGGGAGCTCGATCCCCGAGCCCGGCACGAAAGGCACCGCGATCCACACCGCGACACACAGGACCGACCCGCCGACAAAGCCTTCCCAGGACTTCTTGGGTGAGATCGCGGGCGCCATCTTGTGGCGTCCCAGCAGGGAGCCGATGAAGTACGCGCCCATGTCGCAGGCCCATACGCTGATGACGGCGGCAAGCGACAGGATCAGGCCCGCTTCGAAGTCCCTCAACAAGACGATGTAGGCCAGCAAGAAGCCGGTGTAGACGGCGCCAAAGACCGTCTCGGCGGTGTCTGCGGTGTGTACGCTGGTGAAGAGGGTGTGCCACACGAGCGAGGCGGCAATGAGGGCCGTCACGGTAGCTGAGAGCCCTGGCAGTCCCCACAGGGAAGCGGCAACGGGCATCGCGGTCGCAGCGACCACTCCGAAAAGCTCGTTAGGCAGGCGGCGTTCCCGTCGCTGCATCGCGAAGAACTCGGCGGCACAGAACCCGGCCATGATCCCGAACAGCACGCCGGTGGGAAGTGACCCCCACCACAAGACGCCCAGGACGATCGCGCCGTAGGCCGCACCCGTCAGCGCACGCGTGAGCAGAGAGCCGGCCTTGATGCCAGCCGGACGTTCATCGCTGCCGGATCGGGTCACGAACTGCCTCCAAAGCGTCGTTCGCGGTGCTGGTAGTCGACGACCGCACGCAGCAGGTCGGTGCGGCGGAAGTCCGGCCACAGCGTCGCCGTGACCCACAGTTCGCTGTAGGCGATCTCCCACAGCAAGAAGTTCGAGATGCGCAGCTCACCGCTCGTCCTGATCACGAGGTCGGGATCAGGGATCCCGGCCGTGGAGAGCCGCGACGAGATCAGGGCCTCGTCGATCTGCTCCGGTGTGAGCGAACCGGCCACCGCCTCGGCCGCGAGCGAACGAGCCGCGTTGACCAAGTCGCCGCGACCCCCGTAGTTGAGAGCCACGACCAGGGTGAGGCCGTCGTTGTCCGCCGTGCGGGAGACGCATCGCTCGAACGCCTCGCGAGTCGCTCGGGGCACCGCGCTCATGTCCCCGATGACCCGGACACTGACGTGCATCCGGTCGAGGTTCACGAGCTCACGCTCAAGGACTTCGACGAACAGGGTCATGAGCCCGGAGACTTCGTCTCGCGGGCGGGACCAGTTCTCTGAGGAGAACGAGTAGATGGTCAGGTAGCCGATACCCAGCTCGATCGAGGCGGCGATGGCCTCGCGAACCGCCTTGGCGCCGGCCTGGTGACCGGCGAGTCGCGGAAGACCGCGCTTGCTCGCCCACCGTCCGTTGCCGTCCATGATGACGGCAACGTGTGCAGGCACTCCAGCAGGGTCGAACTGTGCGAGCAGGTCGCCGGCGCGTTTGCCGCCGAAGAAGTCGGCTCGACTGGCGGAATCAGGGCACACGCCCTAGACCTCCATGATTTCGGCTTCCTTGCGCTTCAGCGCGTCATCGATCTCCTTGATGTGGGCATCGGTCAGCTTCTGGACCTCGCCCTCGGCGCGACGGACGTCGTCCTCGGAGACCTCCCCGTCCTTGCCGAGCTTGTCGAGCTTGTGGTTGGCGTCCCGACGGATGTTGCGGACGGCGACACGCGCATCTTCCGAGTAGCCCTTACACAGCTTGACGAGCTCCTTGCGGCGCTCCTCGGTGAGCGGAGGGAACGGGATGCGGATGACGATGCCGTCGTTGCTCGGGTTGAAGCCGAGGTCGGAGGCGATGATCGCGCGCTCGATGGCGCCGATGACCGACTTGTCCCAAGGCTCGATGATGACCGTCTGGGGCTCGGGGGTCTTGATGTTGGCCACCTGGTTCAACGGCATCGAGCTGCCGTACGCATCAACGTGGACCTTCTCGAAGAGCGCCGCGGACGCACGACCCGTGCGCACGGAGGCGAACTCGTGAAGCAGCGCCTGATGGGTCTTGTCCATGTGAAGCTTGGCTTCATTGAGAATCTCGTTGGTCATCGACCGTCTCCTCTCACGATGGTTCCGACGGAGTCGCCCTTGAGCGCCCGCTCGATATTCCCCTCTTCCTCCATGTTGAACACGAGGATGGGGAGGTTGTTGTCCATGCACAGTGATATCGCGGTACTGTCCATCACCTGGAGGCCGCGGTTGAGCACATCGATGTAGGTGAGCTCTTCGAACTTCACCGCATCGGGGAACTTCTTGGGGTCGGCATCGTAGACGCCGTCGACCTTGGTGGCCTTCATCACGCAGTCCGCATGGATCTCAAGTGCGCGAAGCGCGGCGGTGGTGTCGGTGGTGAAGTACGGGTTGCCGGTGCCGGCCGCGAAGATGACGACGCGGCCCTTCTCCATGTGGCGCTCAGCGCGGCGCCGGATGTAGGGCTCAGCGACTTGCTGCATCTCGATCGCGCTCATGACGCGGGTGTAGACACCCGCGCGCTCGAGTGCGTCTTGCAGCGCGAGCGCGTTCATCACCGTCGCGAGCATGCCCATGTAGTCGGCCTGGGCGCGGTCCATGCCCGATGACGAGGCCGCAAGGCCCCTGAAGATGTTTCCTCCGCCAACGACGATGGCGATCTCTATGCCGCCAGCGACCACGTGCTTGAGCTGGGCGGCGAGTGATTCGAGCACCGCAGGGTCGATGCCATAGCCGGCATTGCCCATGAGCGCTTCACCGGAAAGTTTCAGCAGTACACGCTTGAAGCGGTATTCCTCTGCCACGAACGTACGCCCTCCCCTCGGTTCAAGGCCGTGAGCAGGCACGGCATCTCACAGGATACAGTAGACGGGCCGGCACTGGTGTACCGGCCCGTCCGAGTACGCGGCCGTGAAGACCGCGATCTGTGACTACTACTCGGCGGAGCACTCACCGAGGTTGAAGCGGACGAAGCCGACGATAGCGATCTCGTCGCCAACGGCCTTGGAGACCTCTGCGGTGTACTGCGCAACGGTCTGATCCATGTTCTTCACGAAGGCCTGCTCGACGAGCGCGACCTCCTTGTAGAACTTCTCAAGACGGCCCTGGGCCATCTTCTCCTGGATCGCCTCAGGCTTGCCGGACTCGGCGGCCTGGGCCTTATAGATCGACAGCTCGTGCTCGATGACGTCGGACGAGAGATCCTCGCGGCGAGTGACCATCGGGCTCGCGGCAGCGACCTGCATCGCGACATCGCGCGAGAACGTCTTGAAGGTGTCGTTCGCGGCGGTCTCGGGCTTGGTGAACGCGTAGGTCACCATGACGCCGATGCGGCCGCCACCGTGCACGTACGTGGCGACGGCGCCGGTGCCGGAGATCTCCTCGCGGATGAAGCGGGCCACACCCATGTTCTCGCCCAGCTTGCCGACCATCTCGCCGAGGAGCTGCTCGACGGTGATGTCGCGATCGGCGATCGCCTGCTCCTTGAGCTCGTCCACGTTCTCAGGGCCGTTGACCGCGATATGGGCGGCAAGGGCGTCGACGAAACCGGTGAACTCGGCGTTGCGGCCGACGAAGTCGGTCTCACAGTTGACCTCGACGAGAACGCCGACGGTCGCGTCATCGGTGACGTAGGCGGCGACGGTGCCCTCGTTGGTGGCACGGCCGGCCTTCTTCGCAAGCGCGGCGAGTCCGCGGGTGCGAAGGATGTCGACGGCAGCCTCCATGTCGCCTTCGGCCTCAGTGAGGGCCTTCTTGCACTCCATCATGCCCGCGCCGGTGCACTCGCGGAGCTCCTTGACCATGCTGGCGGAGATATCAGCCATGTCTACTCCTCGGATTCGTAGAGGTTGGTGAATACGGTGTCGGTGCTACTCGGCAGCGGGGGCCTCGGCGGCCTCAGCGACGGCAGCGGCAGGGCTCTCGGTCTCAACGCACTCCACGGCGGGAGCGGCTGCGGCCTCGACCTGGACGACCTCGGGTACGCCGCCACGGCCGTCGATGATGGCGTCAGCGATCACGCGGCACATCAGACCGACCGAACGGATGGCGTCGTCGTTACCCGGGATGACGTAGTCGACCTCGTCCGGATCGGCGTTGGTGTCGACCAGGCCGATGATCGGGATGCGAAGGCGACGCGCTTCCTTGATGGCGATGTCCTCGCGCTTGGTGTCGACAACGAACAGCGCTGCCGGCAGGTCGCGCATCTCGCGGACGCCGTCGAGGTTGGCCTTGAGCTTGCCGAGCTCCTTGCGAAGCAGGATCTGCTCCTTCTTGGGCAGACCGGCCATGCGACCGTCGGCCTCCATGGCCTCAAGCTCCTCCATGCGCTGAACGCGGCTGCGCATGGTCACGAAGTTGGTGAGCATACCGCCGAGCCAGCGGTTGGTGACGTAGGGCATGCCGGCGCGCTGAGCCTCGGTGGTGATGGGCTCCTGGGCCTGCTTCTTGGTGCCCACGAACAGGATGGACTGGCCGCGGGTGCCGATGGCGCGAGCGAACTTGTAAGAGTGCTCGAGCTCACGGAGGGTGCGCTGCAGGTCCAGGATGTAGATGCCGTTACGCTCGGTGAAGATGTACGGCTTCATCTTGGGGTTCCAGCGGCGGGTCTGGTGTCCGAAGTGGACACCCGCCTCCAGCAGCGACTTCATAGTGACGACGGGCATGGCAAAGCCTTCCTTTCGGTTGTTCCTCTGCCTGCTTCTTCCCTCGAACGCGACCATCCTCTCGGGATGGCACCTCGCGCCGAAGTCCACAGGCATGCGTAGTCAAAGCCGAGACAGTATAGCAGACGACCCGCCTCGGTCGAGAGCGGGTCGTCATCGGTGATGAGATGGAGTGGGACTCAGTACTCCCTGCCGCACAGCGGGCACAGCACGTGAGCGTCGTACCAGCCCGGACGATCAGGCTTGCTGATCAACTCGAGGTTCAACTCGACCTCGCACGCGGGGCACCAGAAGCGCCTGGTCAGACCCTGCTCGCCCACGAATCGATCCGAGTCGGCCTCACGGTCGCGAACGAGAAGGCGGTAGGCGCCGGCTTGGGCGGTGTTGCCTCCCATGTGCTTCAGGAGCAGGCCGATCTTGTCGGATACGTCGGCAGGCCGAGCGTCGTTCTTGATGAGGTAGTCGACGGCGCCCAGGTCCAAGCCGCGCTGCATGTCGGTGTCCTGTCCCAGATTGGACAGGATCAGGACAGGGATGTGCTTGAGCCGCGGGTCCTTCTTGACGAGCTCGAGAACCTCAAGGCCACTCATCTTGGGCATGATGAGGTCGAGCAAGATGAGATCAGGCGTGTCGGTTCTGAGCGCCGACAGGGCCTCGAGGCCGTCGCTCGCGGTCAGGACGCGATAGCCATCGGCGGCGAGCCGATCAGAGTACATGCGGCGGAGCAGGTCGGTGTCCTCGACGACAAGAACTGTGTGGCTCATGCGTTCACTCTCTTAGCGAGTCGGAGTTGCAGTCGATCGCATATCAGCTACAGCACGTACGCTGCCAGCATACTACGGCATCGATTGAGCAGCGTGCAGACGGGCGCGAAGTCGAAGAACCGCCTTGGTGTGGAGTTGGCTCACGCGGGACTCGGTCACGCCGAGCACCTGGCCGATCTCCTTCAGGGTCAGTCCCTCGTAGTAGTACAGCGCGATGACCGTCTTCTCTCGGTCAGGAAGTCTGTCGATGGCACCAGCGAGTATGTCTTTGATCTCGACGCTCTCGAAGACCGCGACCGGGTCGTCGGCCGAATCGTCCCGGATGGCGCCGATCGCGCTTTGACCGTCCTCGCGCTCCCCTCCTACCCACAACTCCTCGAAGCTGACCACCGAGGTGTAGCTCAGCTTGGTGAGAATGTCGTGGAAGTCCTTGAGCGAGACGCCGATGCGGTCGGCGACCTCCTGGTCCGAGGGCACCCGCTTGAGCTCGTTCTCCAAGGCGACGTAGGCGTTCTCGATCTCGCGAGCGCGAGACCTCACTGACCGAGGGACCCAGTCCATGGCGCGCAGCTCATCGATGATCGCTCCCTTGATGCGAGCGATGGCGTATGTCTCGAACTTGATCGCACGGTCCGGGTCGTACTTCTCGATCGCATCGATCAGACCGAAGATGCCGTAGCTGATGAGGTCTGCCGTATCCACGGTTTGGGGCAGGCTGGAGGCAAGGCGACCGGCGACATACTTCACGAGCGGAGAATAGTTAAGTATGAGCTCGTCCCGAGCCCGTGAGTCGCCGTCTGACTTGTAGCGCGCCCAGAGGGCGGGAAGATCAGTCCGCGGATCGGACTTCATGCAGTGGGCCCCTTACTGCGGTGGGCTCGTCTCACGCGCGCGGGTGTGCGTTCCTGTGCACGTCTTGGAGCCTCTTCATGCTCAAGTGAGTATAAATCTGGGTAGTGGACAGAGCAACATGACCCAGCAGCTCTTGCACCGTGCGAAGGTCTGCCCCGCCTTCGAGAAGGTGCGTCGCAAATGTGTGTCGCATCGCGTGCGGGCTTAGAGACGTCGTTGCTCCGGCTGTCGCGAGGTAGCGCTTGAAGAGCCGTCGTACCGCGTCTTCGGACAGTCGATTTCCTCGGACGGACAAGAACACGGTATCAGGTGACGCCGCCGTGGCAAGTCGCGGCCTTCCTGATGTCAGGTAGCTTCGCAGCTTCGCCGAGGCCGCACGATGCAGCGGGACGATCCTCTCCTTGTTGCCCTTACCCACAACGCGGCATTGGCCTTGTGCCAGATCAAGGCCGTCGAGCCTCAGGCCCGAAAGCTCCCCCACACGAATCCCGCTCGCGTACAGGAGCTCAAGGATCGCCGAGTCGCGCAGGCCCACAGGTGTCGACGTGTCGGGGGCTTCGAGTAGCGGTGCCAGCTCCGCCGTCGGCACCAGCTTGGGCAGGCGCGCGGGGATCTTGGGGGCCGACAGCACTGAGGACGGGTCGCTGTCTGCATAGCCCCGCTCGACGAGAAAGCCGAAGAACGACCTGACTGACGATAGTCTGCGCGCGATGGTGCGGCGGGCGTAGCGGGCCCGGTCCATCTCCGCCAGATAGAGTCGGAGGTTTCGATGTGTGAGTCTTACCGGGTCGAACCCGGACCTGTTTGCCCATTCGATGTAGCGGCCGAGGTCAGCCGAGTACGCGCGCAGTGTGTTGGGTGAGACGCTTCGCTCGATGCGCAGGTACTCGAGAAAGGCATCTACCAAGGCGTCGGGTTCTTCAGATGGCATCTGGCATCACTGAGGCCTTCACGTGCGGGTGAGCGCCCAGCCACTCCCCCATCGATGCTCTCGCCCGATCGGCGTAGGCGGCATAGCGCTCTCGCTTGCCGCGGATACGCATCTCCAGCGGTGGGATGATCCCGAAGTTCACGTGCATGGGCTGGTAGCTCGACGTCTCAGGACTTGTGGCGTGGTTGAGCAGCGAGCCGAATGCCGTCGTATCAGGCAGGATCAAAGCACCGGTGTCGGTGAGGTCCGCCCACGTGTTCAGTGCGGCCATGAGGCCCGACGCTGCGGCTTCCAGATAGCCCTCCGTGCCGGTGATCTGTCCCGCGAACCTGACTCCCCTGTGTCCGCGAAGGGCGAGCGTCTCGTCGAGCAGTCGCGGCGCGTCCAGGAAGGTGTTGCGATGCATGACGCCGTAGCGAACGAACTCGGCGTGCTCGAGCCCGGGGATCATCGAGAACACGCGGCGCTGCTCGGGGAACGTGAGATTCGTCTGGAACCCCACGAGGTTGTACGCGGTGCATTGCGCGTTCTCGGCGCGCAGCTGTACCACGGCCCAGGGGCGCTCACCGGTGCGGGGGTCCGTCAGCCCCACGGGCTTCAGGGCGCCGAAGCGCAGGGCGTCACGCCCGGTTCTCGCGACCTCCTCGGCGGGCTGGCAGGCAGCGAAAAGCTCACGCCGCTCGAAGTCCTTCGCGTGGACGCGGGAGGCGTTGACGAGGGCGTCGTAGAACCGTTCGTACTCCTCACGGTTCATTGGTGCGTTCAGGTAGTCCGCGCCCTCGCCTTTGTCGTAGCGGGATGCCGCGAAGACGATGGAGCGATCCAGGCTCTCGGCTTCAACGATCGGGGCGGCGGCGTCATAGAACGAGAGCCGGTCCTCGCCCACCAATCGGCTGATCGACTCCTCGAGCGCGTCACTCGTGAGTGGACCGGTGGCCACGATGACCGCGCCGTCCGGAATCCGTGTGGCCTCCTCGCGTGTCACCTCGATAAGCGGATGCTCCTCGATCATCTGCGTGATGCGCGCGGAGAAGGCATGGCGGTCGACGGCAAGCGCCGCTCCGGCGGGGACTCGTGTCTGCCTGGCGACCCGCATGACCAGGCTGTCGAGGTCCTCCAACTCGCGCTTCAGCAGCCCTGACGCCGTGGTCTCGTCGTCGCTCTTGAGGGAGTTCGAACAGACCAACTCGGCGAAGTCGCCGGAGTGATGCGCGGGCGTCATATGGTCGGGGCGCATCTCGACAAGCCGCGTGCGGATCCCGCGCTGCGCCAGTTGCCACGCCGCCTCAGAGCCGGCTATGCCACCTCCGAGAACGGTGACCATATCTGATGGGACCTCGATCAACTGTGATTCCTTTCGCCCTACGGGGGCGACATTGTATCGCGATGCCGCGCATCAAGTTTCTTGGGGCGCTTCCTCTGGGGATCCGGCGGGAGTGCGTAGCGTCCGTCGGAGGCCCTCACCACCAGCCCCATCGCTTCATGTCTGCCCAAAGCACGGGCGATGGTGACGATGTCGGTCCCGAGGGCTCTGGCCAGATCGTCGGGGCGCGCCGCATTGGCACGAAGCGCTGCGAGGAGCGCGTCGCCCTCCTGGCTCACAGGATCCGGGGCCAGCGACATCTTCCGAGGAGGTCCCAGGAGGGGCTCGGCCGCGGCGCGAAGGTCATCGGCGTCGAGGATGGGTAGCGCACCCTGTCTCAGCAGCCGGTTGGAGCCTGAACATTCAGGAGCGTAGATCGAGCCCGGCACGGTCCATACCTCTCGTCCGGCATCCAGGGCGTAGTCGGCGGTCGAGAACGTGCCGCTGCCCAGGGCCGCCTCCACGACGAGCACCGCACGAGACAGGCCTGCGATGATGCGATTGCGCGTACGAAACGCCCAGCGCCGGGGTCCGGTTCCCCATGGATGCTCCGAGATGACGCAGCCGCTCCCGGCGATCCTGCTCAGCAGCGGTCCGCTCCGCGAAGGGTAGGCGATGTCAGCACCGCACCCAAGCACCGCCACCGTCCTGCCGCCGGTCTCGAGGGTGGCGATATGTGCCTCCTGATCGCACCCGATGGCTGCACCGGATATGACCACATAGCCGGCCTCGCCTGCCCAGCCTGCCAACATGCGTGCCGCTCTCAGCCCGTAGGGTGTCGCCTTGCGAGCACCCACGATCGCGATCCCCGGTACGAGAGCGGCCGGGTCCCCGTAGCCGTAGAGCCGCTCTGGTGGCTGCGGCGAGTCTCTCAGCAGGTGCGGGTAGTCCGGGTCAGTGAGCGCGAGTTCGAAGCGCGGGTGCCGGTCGGCCCATGTCATCGCCCTTCCCCCCTGGTTCGATAGCCGAGTGCCTCGGCGACGTGTTCCTCGCTGACGTGCTCAAGCTGTTCCAGGTCCGCTAAGGTGCGCGCGACTCGCAGTAGTCGAGTGATGCCGCGCCCGGACAGGTGATGGATCCCGCTCGCGCGTTCCAGGAACGTGATCGCCTGTGCGGTCATCCCACACGATGAGATGAGGTCCGCACCACTCAGGCGTGCTGAGGTTGCACGACCTCTGCTCGTCCGGAATGCGACGGCATCGGCAACCTTCAGACGCAGCGATGCGCTGTCTTCGCCCATGGCATCGTTGAGGAGTAGTGACGAGTCGGGCCGGGCGACGTGCACGACCAGGTCGATACGGTCCATCAAGGGGCCGCCGATGCGTGCCGCGTAGCGCTCGATGGCGGCAGGCGTGCACCGGCACGGCTTCACCGTGTCGCCGAGGAACCCACACGGGCAGGGGTTTGCGGCTCCGACGAGCGCGAACGACGCAGGGAACGTGAGGCGGCCTTCTGCACGGACCAGCGTGATGGATCCGTCTTCGAGAGGCTGTCGAAGACACTGCAGCGCCGCGGGTCCGAACTCGGGCATCTCGTCGAGGAAGAGAACCCCGTTGTGTGCAAGGGACGCCTCGCCGGGCCGAGGGGGGCTTCCTCCACCAACCAGGCCTGCGACGCTGGCTGAATGATGAGGGCTCCGAAACGGCCGCACCCCGCCGAGGCTGGGGCGCTCATCGAGCCCGGCGACAGAGTGCACGAGCGCGGTCTCGAGTGACTCGCGCTCTGTGAGCGTTGGAAGGATGGTGGGCAGGCGACGGGCCAGCATCGTCTTGCCGGTTCCCGGCGGGCCGACCATCAACACGTTGTGGCCGCCTGCCGCGGCGATCGTGAGGGCTCTGACCGCGCTCTGTTGTCCCACTACCTCAGAGAAGTCGACGTCATGACCGACGACACGATGGGCGGGTCGCCGACCCTGGCTCGATGAACTCATCCCCGTCCGCAGTTGAGCGAGGTGTTCAAGCGCTCGATACTCCACGCCTTGGATCGTGCACGCGTCAGCCGCTCTCGACGAGGCGATCATCGGTGTGTTCCACTCGCTGGCGGCAAGTGCGAACGCAAGCATCCCGGGGACGGACTGAACCCGTCCGTCGAGCGAGAGTTCGCCCACCGCAAGCTCCCCGTCAAGGAGATCGCCCGGTATCTGTCGAGTCGCTTTGAGTATGCCGAGGGCGATGGGGAGATCGAACCCGGTGCCGTGCTTGCGGAGGGTGGCGGGCGCGAGATTGACGACGATGCGCGCCGCGGGTAGCTCGAAACCGGATGCGCGAAGCGCGGAACGCACTCGTTCGCGCGCCTCTTGCACAGCGAGATCGGGCAGCCCCACGATGGCGAACGAGGGGATTCCCGGCCCGACATCGACTTCGACCTCGACCGGTCGCGCCTCGACACCCGTCAACGTCGCGGCCTTCACTGAGCATTGGCTGCTCATCAGGATCCGCTCGCGTCGAACGCCCCGCGGTGGTGCCGCAGCAACGCTCTGTCTTCGGCGATCACGAGGATACTGACGACGTCGAACCGTACGGGGACCTCGTCGAGTCCCGCCTGCTGCATGTACGCGTTCGCAAGTCTGACGTAGCGTCTCTGTTTGGCGGGCGTGATCGCCTCTTCCGGTGTGCCCTGTGACACCGTCTTGCGGGTCTTGACCTCACACAGGACAAGCGTCTCGTCCTCGAGTGCGATGATGTCGACCTCGCCTTGGGTGCCCCGCCAGTTCCTCTCGATGACCGTCATGCCCGCTCGCTCGAGGTAGGCCGCCGCGGCGTCCTCTCCCCTCTCACCCAGTCTCTTTCGCGCTTCAGTCATGCGCTCCACCTCCTTGGAGGAGAGCGTGTCAGGCGCCACTTACCGGTCGCATGCCGGAATCTTGCCGAGGAACTCAGAAGAGTGATGGAGTGCCGCCGCCAGGGCAGAATGTGCGCCGATGCACGGGGCTCAGGCCATGTGCGGCGATGGCATCGAAGTGCTCGCCCGTTCCGTATCCCTTGTTGGCCTCAAAGCCGTAGGCGGGGTGGACGCCCGCCAGCTCGACCATGAGCGTGTCGCGCTCGACCTTGGCGAGGATCGACGCTGCTGCGATGGCTGCGATCTTGGAGTCGCCCTTCACCACCGCGGTCTCATGGCGCGCAACGCCGATGGGCAAACCGTCCACCACGACGTGATCGGGCTCGAGACTGAGCCCGGCGAGTGCGCGTCCCATCGCCCTGCGAAGCGCCGACGCGACGCCGAGCTCATCGATCTCCCCGGCAGCGACGTGAGCGACCGACCAGCAGATCGCAACCTCTTTGATGACCGGAGCAAGCTCGGCTCTACGCTGAGGGGTGAGCTGCTTGCTGTCGTTGAGCCCCGGGATGCGGGGAGAGAGCGGCAGCACGCATGCGCCTGCCGACAAAGGACCCGCCAGCGCCCCCCGGCCCACTTCGTCCACGCCCGCTACCACCATGAACCCATCGGCCTGAAGCCGCTGCTGAAGGCTGTAGAGCGATGCGAGTCGCTCCTCCTCGGCGAGTCGGGAGGCCTCGCGCCTGCGTGATGCTGCGATGGCCGCGATGACGCCGGCTCGATCGTCATGCTCCAGTCGCGCTATCAGCTCAGACAACTTGTCGCCGGTGGCGGCCGCAAGCAATGCCTTGAGCTCACCCACCGAGGCGCCGTCGTGCGTCATGCGGCCGTCCCCATCTCATCCGAAAGACACGAACGGGGCGCCGCTGAGAGCGAGCACCCCGTTCGATACACATCTGTGAAGCGGTCTTCAGTGAAAGGCCTAGTAGCCCTTCTCCTTGAGGCGAGCGGCCTTGCCGATCTTGTCGCGGAGGAAGTAGAGCTTGGCGCGACGGACCTTGCCGCTCGACATGATCTCGACCTTCTCGATCTTGGGCGAGTTCACCGGGAAGGTACGCTCGACGCCCACACCGAAGCTGATCTTGCGCACGGTGAAGGTCTCGCGGTTCGAGGCACCGTGACGACGGGTGATGACACCCTGGAACACCTGGGTACGCTCGCGGGTACCCTCGATGATCTTGTAGTGAACCTTCACGGTGTCGCCGACCGCGAACGGCGGCAGGTCCTCGCGAATCTGCTGCTGCTCGATGGCGCGAATGATATCCATGGATGCGATTCCTGTTCTCACGTCTAGTCTTCAGGCCCGACCAGCGGGCGCGAGTGGGTAGTATATCCCACCCTCTACCAGCGGGGCAACGATGAAATGAAAATCGGAGAAACCCTAGTCGAGCGGCCCGAACGCCTTCGGGGGCCAGTAGGTCCAAAACGCTCGTCCGCGTACCGTGTCGACCGGTCGCGGCCCGAAGTAGCGGCTGTCACCGCTGTTGGGGCGGTTGTCTCCCATGAGCCAGACGTATCCCGCGGGGATCGTGATGGGAGTGGGAACCGTTCCGGGCGTGGTCGGCTTGCCGTGCACGTAGGGCTCGTCAAGTCGCTTGCCGTCGACATACACGCCGTTGTTCTTGACCTCTACGGTCTGCCCCTCGGTCGCGATGACGCGCTTGATGAGTTGAGGGTGCTGGCCCATCGGATCATCGAAGACCACGATCTCGCCCTTGTGGGGAGGATGCGAGAACCGATAGGTGAGCTTCTCGGCCAGGACTCGATCCCCGATCTCGATGGTGGGGATCATCGAGCCCGTCGGGATGACGAACGGCTGGATGAGGAAGTACTTGATGCCCTGTGCAAGCGCGAACGCAAGCAGCACGAGAAGGGCGGTCTCAACGAGCCAGCGCGCTATCGAGGTCTCCTCGGAGGCCGAGGAAGATCCGTCCGTGCGCATCGTCTCATCGGGCGTCATCGGGGTCCTTCCGGATCGTCGTCGTGGTTCGAGAGCTCCTGGTGTGCAAGTGCCCTCTCGGCGGCTGTGAGATCGGCACGGTCGAGCAGGTCGGGGCGTACGCGCGCAGTCCGTCGGATCGATTGTTCGCGACGCCATGACTCGATGCGGCCATGATCGCCGCTTCGGAGCACCTCAGGAACTTCGAGACCACGATACACGGCGGGTCGTGTGTACTGAGGGTACTCCAGTAGGTTTTGTGTGAAGGTTTCGTCGACGGCGCTGTCCTCGTGACCCAAGACCCCCGGAATGTGGCGGGACACGGCATCGACGAGCACCATCGCCGGCAGCTCGCCCCCGGTGAGCACGTAGTCGCCGATGGAGAGCTGGATATCTGCGAGTGAGAGGGCGCGCTCGTCGAACCCTTCGTAGCGCCCGCAGACAAGGATCAGCCGCTCGTGGGTCGACAGCTCCTCGACCAGCGGTTGGTCGAGCGGGCGTCCGGCGGGTGTGAAGAAGATCACGGTGCCGGCGCTCTCCTCCAGTTCCTGCACGGCGTCGACCGCCTCGAACAGCGGCTCGGGCTTCATGACCATTCCGGGGCCGCCGCCGTACGGGTAGTCGTCGGTGGTGCGGTGACGGTCGTGGGCCCACTCGCGCAGGTCGTGACAGCGCAGCTCGAGCAGCTCGCGCTCGCGTGCGAGGCCGATCATGGAGGCCGACATGGGCGACGTGAACATGTCCGGGAAGATGCTGATGATGTCGATGATCATTCGTCGTCCTCCCCGGGCAGCAGGCCCGGCAGCAGATGCACGCTGACACGTCGGGCGTCGTCGTCGATGTCGAGCACGACCTGCTCGATCACCGGTATCAGCACCTCTCCCAGCGGACCCTCCACCACCCACACGTCGTTGGCGCCCGTGATGATCGTCTCGACGATCTCGCCGAGTGGACCATGGACGTCATCGACCACCGAGTAGCCCTCTACGGAGTCGTCCTCGAGATCGGCAGCGTGCCATTCGGCCGGTACATCGTCGCTCCGGATCAACACGTTGGCGCCGCACACGGCTCGGGCGGCGTCGATCGAGCCGATGCCCTCGAAGGTGACGAGCTCACCTTTGGGGCCAGGCCGGACATCGCTGATGCGTGCGGAACGCACGCCGCGGGGAGGCGGTGTGAACCACGCATCGAGACCGATGAGGACAGAAAGGGAGGCCCCTGTGGCCGAGACCACGGAGACCTCCCCCTTCAACCCATGTGTCTTGACGACGCGACCTACGACCGCGAACGGTTCAGGTTGCATCACGAGATCAGCCGATTACCTCGACCTCGACGTGGCGACCTTCGGTGCTGCCTGCAGCGCGGGCGAGCGTGCGGATGGCCTTGATGATGCGGCCACCGCGACCGATGACCTTGCCCACGTCAGACGGATCGAGGGTGATCTCGAAGGTCACCGTGTCATCGGTCTCCGAGACGGCGATGTTCATCGCCTCGGGAACGTCGACGAGCGAGCCAACGAGGTAGCGGACCAAGCCTTCGGTGTCAGCACCGGTGCGAGTCATCGTGTCGCCTGGTTACTCAGCCTCGGGGGCGTCCTCTGCAGGAGCCTCCTCGGCGGCGTCTGCGGCAGCAGCCTCAGCGGCGGCCTCGGCAGCAGCAGCGGCAGCCTCCTCGGCGGCCTTGGCGGCGGCAGCGGCTTCCTCAGCGGCCTTGGCGGCAGCCTTCTTCGAGACCTTGGCCTCGACGGCGGGAGCGGCCTTGTCGCCACGGGCGATGGCGATCAGCTTCTCGACAGCCTCGGTGGGCTGGGCACCCTTGGCGAGCCAGGCGTCGACCTTCTCGAGGTCGAGCTCGACGAGCGAGGGGTTGGAACGCGGGTTGTAGCGACCGACCATCTCGATGAATCGGCCATCGCGGCGAGCGCGACCGTCAGCGACGACAACACGGTAGAACGGCGCCTTCTTGGCACCGTGGCGAGCCAGGCGGATCTTGACTGCCAACGAGTTTCACCTCCGGACAAGGCGGCCACCGGTGTGGCCGCTCCTTTCGAGCAAAGCGGTTGTCTATGATACGGCAGGCAACTCCCGAGGTCAAAGCCACGCTCCCGGGTGTCGCTTCCCCTGCCGGTACTGCCTTGTTACATGCCCCCGAACCCGCCAGGCATCCCGGGTAGGCGCATCCTCTTGCGACCCTTTCCCTGCATACCCTGGAACTGCTTCATGAGCTTGCGGGTCTCAGCGAACTGCTTGAGCAGGCGGTTCACGTCGGACACGTGCACGCCCGCTCCACGAGCGATGCGCTCGCGTCGCGATCCGTTGATGAGCTTGGGGGTCGCGCGCTCGGCGGCGGTCATCGAGAAGATGATCGCCTCGACGCGGTCGAGTTCGCGCTCGTCGACCTGACCCTCGACGTCCTTGAGCTTGCCGGCGCCGGGAAGCGACTTCAGGATGCCGCCCAGACCGCCCATCTTGCGGACCTGGGTGATCTGCGACAGGAAGTCATCGAGCGTGAAGTCACCCTTGGCCAGGCGCTCAGCGGTGCTCTCGTCGATCTCGGCGGTCTCGGCGGCCTCCTGCGCTTTCTCGATGAGGGAGACGACGTCACCCATACCGAGGATGCGCTTGGCCATCCGGTCAGGGTGGAAGGGCTCGAGGGCGTCGGGCTTCTCCCCCGCCGAGGCGAACTTGATCGGCTTGCCGGTCACTTGGCGGATCGACAACGCCGCACCGCCGCGCGCATCACCGTCGAGCTTGCTCATGATGACGCCGTCGAAGTCGACACGCTCGGAGAACGCAGCCGCGACGTTGACCGCGTCTTGTCCGGTCATGGCGTCGACGACCATGAGGATCTGATCGGGTCGGACCGCAGACTTGATGGCCGCGGCCTCGGACATCATCTCCTCGTCGACGTGCAGGCGGCCCGCGGTGTCGATGATGACGACATCGCGCAGGGTGTCGACGGCCTGTCGCACGCCGGCCTTGGCGATCGCAACCGCGTCGGTCCCCTCACCGCGGTAGACGGGGATGTCGAGCTCGCGGCCGAGTGCCTCGAGCTGGTCGATGGCGGCGGGTCGGTAGACGTCGCACGCCACCATAAGCGGATGACGGCCCTGCTTGCGAAGGAGCAGGGCCAGCTTCGCGGTGGCGGTCGTCTTACCCGCGCCCTGCAGGCCGACGAGCATGATGACGTTGGGGATGCGTCCCGAGAGCACCAGGCGGCTGTTGGTGTCGCCCAGCAGGTGGGTCATCTCGTCGAGAACGATCTTCACGACCATCTGACCCGGCGTGAGCGAGCTCATGACGTCGGCGCCGACGGCGCGCTCGCGCACCCGCGCGACGAACTCCTTGACCACCTTGAAGTTCACGTCGGCCTCGAGCAGCGCCATGCGGATCTCACGCATCGCAGCGTCGACATCGGCCTCTGTCAGGCGGCCCTTGCCGGTCAGTCCGGCGAAGATCTGTTGGAGTCTATCGGAGAGGTTCTGAAACATCCTGGGGCCTTTCGTCACGCATGGTGGTCGGGGTGCATCCGGGCCATGAGTGCTCGTGTCACTGGAATGAACGCGCTCTCGCGAGCGGCAGGAACAGGTAGCGTGCGGCGCCCTTCACCGTGGCGATGGGAATCGGTCCCATGTCGCGGCTGTCCAGGGCGATCGGTCGGTTGTCGCCGAGCACGAACACCGTTCCGGCCGGAACCACGAGTGGCGCCACAGCGGTCTCATCGTAAGGTGACGTGAGCAACGAGCTCGTAGATTCTACCGCGCCGTTGACGATAGCCACACCCTGGCGCACCTCGACCGTGTCGCCGGGTATTGCGACGACGCGTTTGACCAGGTCCTCTTCCTTGTGCTCCGGGTCGAGCGTCGCGAAGACGACGATGTCGCCGCGGTGTGGGGTGTCATACGACTTGGTGAGCAGGAGGCGGTCACCATCATGAAGTGTCGGCAGCATCGACTGGCCGACGACCGCGGTCACGCTGAACAGCACATAGAACACGATGATGATCGCGATGAAAGCGATGGTGAGCGGAATCAGCAGGATGCGCGAGACGCGCTGCCAAAACAGGTTGGGTCCCGGCGCCAGGGAGGCCGGGCCCATGTACAGGTCGTCACTCACCGCGGACGAGCGCTCGGGCGAAGGTCTCGGGGTCGAACGGCCGCAGGTCGTCGATCCCCTCGCCCACGCCGATCCGCAGAATCGGGATTCCCAGCTCGCGAGATATCGCGATAGCGATCCCGCCCTTTGCGGTGCCGTCGAGCTTGGTGAGGACGATACCGTCCACACCCAGGGCGGCGTTGAACTCACGCGCCTGAGTGAGACCGTTCTGGCCGGTGGTCGCGTCCATGACGAGCAACGTCTTGACCGGCGGCTTGGACCGGTTGACCGTGACGCGCTGCACCTTCTCGAGCTCGCGCATCAGGTCCGCCGAGGTGTGAAGTCGGCCCGCCGTGTCGATCAAGGTGAAGTCGGCGCCGGACTCTTCGGCTGATACGACGGCATCGAAAGCGACCGAGGCGGGATCAGCCCCGCGGTCTCGGCGTACGACCGGCACGTTAGCACGAGCCGCCCACACGTCGAGCTGTTCAGAGGCTGCGGCGCGAAAGGTGTCGGCGCTGCCCAAGACCACTGAGCGTCCGGCCTCCGCGGCCTGCTTGGCGAGCTTGCCCACTGAGGTCGTCTTGCCGGTGCCGTTGACGCCCACGACGAGGACGGTGACCGGCGAGATTGCCAGCAGGTCCTCGCCCTCGACGAACTCCTCGGCGATGCGCTCCACGAGACGGTCGACGACCGCCGCGGCGTCGGGCAGTGCCTTGCGGGCCGCCTCGTCACGCAGAGTGTCGACGATCTCGGTCGTGGCGGTGAAACCCACGTCCGCACCCAACAGCGCGTCTTCGAGATCGGACCAGAACTCCTCGTCGAGGTCGGGACCGCGGCGAAGAAGGACGTTGAGCTGTTCACCCAGACGCTCACGGCTCTTGGAGAGACCGTCGGCCAGGCGCTTAAACCACGGCGTGCTCATCTGCCGGCTCCGATTCCTCGAGCGCCCGCTCAAGCTTCTGGCTGACGACCTTGCTCACTCCGTCTGCCTGCATGGAGACGCCGTAGAGAACGTCGGCCATCTCCATCGTGCGGCGCTGGTGGGTGACGATGATGAATTGCGTGAAGTGACGCATCGAGTCGACGAAGGCGACAAAACGACGCAGGTTGGTGTCGTCCAAGGCCGCCTCGACCTCGTCGAGGATGTAGAACGGGCACGGACGCGTGCGGTAGACGGCGAACAGCAGCGCGAGCGCGGTGAGCGACTTCTCGCCACCCGACATCAGTGACATCTTCGCGAGCTTCTTGCCGCGCGGCTGAGCGACGATCTCGACGCCCGTGGTCTCGGGGTCATCGGGGTCGGTCAACTGCAGCTGAGCGGCACCACCCGGGAACAGGACCGAGAAGATCTCCTGGAAGTGCTGGTCGACCTGCTCGAAGGTCTCAAGGAAGCGGTCGCGCATCTTGCGGTCGATGGCCGCGACCACCTTGGCCAGTGCGCGACGCGAAGAGTCGAGATCTTCGATCTGATGCGTCATGAAGTCGCGCCGGTTGCGAAGCGCCTCGAACTCCTCCATCGCCACGGGGTTCACCGGGCCCAGGTTCGAGATGCGCTTGCGCAGCGCGTGCGCGCGGTCCTCGCAGGCCATGCGGTTCTCGAGCGGCTCGCGCTCGAGCGCGTTCTCGATGGGCATGCCGAGCTCCTCGACGATGCGGCGCACCGCCTGGTTCACCTGAACCTCGAGCTGGCCCTTGCCCACACGCAGGTCGCCCATGGTGCCGTTCTTGAGGTCGATCTCGGCCTGCGCCGCACGGACGGCTTCCTGTGCCTCGTGGATGGTGGAGCGCAACGACTCCGAGTCCGCCTGCTCGAAGCGCGCACGGTCACGAAGCTTGACGGCCCAGTGATCCGCGCGCTCCTGGAGCGCGAGATACAGGTCGTGGACGGGCTGGATGCGCTCGCGCAGAAGCTCGAGCGAGATCTCGGTCTCCCGTGAGCGAACGACCGTCTCCTCGAGCTCCTTGAGCTCGGCGCTGATCGTGTTGACCTGACGCTTGAGGTGGACCTCGCGCTCCGAGACCGTGGCGATCTCGACCTGGCATGAGCTCAGGCGCTCAGAGACCGCACTCTCCTCGCGGAACCGGTTGTCGCGACCCTCGCGGGCAACGGCCGACTCCTCCTCGAGACGCTCTATCTCCGACTCGTACTTGGTGATGCGGTCGGCGATCTCCTCGATGAGCGGACGGCTCTTGGATGCGCGCTCCTCGATGTCGGAGATGCGACGGTCCACGCCCGCCGACTCGTTGTCGAGGGCGGTGAGCTGCTGCTCGAGGCGGCCCACCTCTTCGAGCAAGGAGTCGTGTTCGCCGGAGAGTGTGGCGATCTTCTGTGAGAGCTCGAGTGCGTCTTGCTGGGCGAGCGCCAGGGCCTCCTCGGCCGAAGCGGTCGCCGACTCGGCCTCGCCGAGCGACGCGCTGAGTGCACCGATCTCGTCGTGGAGCTCGTTGATGCGACGCTTGCGCGACAACACGCCCTCGGTATCGGAGATCTGCGTCCCCAAGGTGAGCTTGCCGTTGGGCCAGGCGACCGCACCGTCGCGGGTGGCGAACCGGGCGCCGGTCGAGTCTGCCGCCGAGGCGGCAAGGGCGTCTTCGATGGTGTCGACCACATACACGTCGCCGAGGAGGGCCTCGACGGCGGTCGAGAGTGACTCGTCACAGCTGAGCTGGCCGAACAGGCGCGTTCCCGCGGTGGCAGAACCGTTGTGGCGTGCACGCATCCCTCTGACGGGGATGAGCGACACCTCGCCGGCGGTCTCCTGCGCGATGGCGTGGGCGATGCCGGCGGCGGCCTTGGAGTCCTCGACGAGCAGGCCGAACAGGTCTGCACCCAGCAGGCGCTCGACGAGTGCCTCGAGCTCCACGGGGGCCTTGACCACCTCGGCGACCGGGCCGATCAGCCCGTCAAGCTCGCGCTCCTTGCTGATGGCCCACGCAAGTGCGGGTGAAGCCGACGCGAATGCGCGGTCGACCTCTTCGAGCCCACGGGCCTCAGCACGAGCGGCGGTGAGTGACTCACGCCGGGCGTCGAGCTCCCGACGGCGCGAGTCGAGCACGCGCACGCGCTTGTCGACGTCTGAGTCCGCAAGCGCCATGTCCCGCTTGACCTTGAGCAGCTGAGCCGAGAGCTGCTCAAGTCGCGAACGACGCGCTGAGAGCGTGGAGCGTGCACCTTGAGCCTGCTCGCGAATCTGCGCGGAGCGCTCTGCGAGCAGCTCGAGCTCGAGGTCTGACTGGGCGACGGCCTGCTCGGCCTTCGCGGACGCCTGGCGGTCGTCTTCGAGTTGCTTGCGCGCGCGGCGAAGCTCGGCCCCAAGGCGACCCAGCTGGTCGTCTGCCGCGATGCGGGCCTTGCGTGACGCCTCTGCCTCCCTGCGCAGCTCGTTGAGCTGGCCGTAGAGGGCCTTGAGGCGAACGTCGGTCTCGGTGCGCTCGGCGGTCAGTCGCTCGAGCTCGCCGCCACGTGACGCGGCGCGGGTCTCGGCCTGGTGCAGCTTGGCGCGAAGGTCTGACAGGCGCGCGACGAGGTTCTTGCCCTTCTCCTCGAGAAGGAGCAGTCCGGCGTCGAGGCGCTCGAGGATCGACTGCATGCGGCGACGCTGCTCGGAGAGGTCGCCGACGAACAGGCCCTTCTCCTCGAGCAGGGCCTGGAACTTCTCGAGCTCGCGTTCCTTCTCGGCGAGGCGGAAGCGCGACAGCTCGATGTCGGCGTCGGCCTCCTTCTCCTGCTTGGCGTACTCGTCCCACTGGGACTGAAGCTTGCGCAGGTCGTCGACGGCCAATGAGGCCTCAAGCTCGCGGAGGTCCTTGACGAGCTCGGAGTGCTGCGCGGCCTTGTTCGCCTGGCGCTCGAGCGGACGCAGCTGCCGGTCGATCTCGACCGAGATGTCGCGGGCGCGGGCCAGGTGCGCATCCATGCCTGCGAGCTTGCGCAGCGCGCGCTCCTTGCGCTTCTTGTGCTTGAGGACGCCGGCGGCCTCTTCGATGAGGGCGCGGCGCTCCTCGGCGCGGGAGTTGAGGATCTCGTCGAGCTTGCCCTGGCTGATGATCGAGTGGGTGTCGCGACCAAGCCCGGAGTCGTGCAGCAGGTCCTGGACGTCCATGAGACGTGCAGGAGCTTGGTTGATGAGGTACTCGCTGTCACCCGAGCGATACATGCGCCGAGTGATGGTGACCTCGTTGAACTCGAGCGGCAAGGTGCCGTCTGAGTTGTCCAAGACCAGGTCCACCTCGGCCACGCCGACCGCCTGACGCGCCGACGAACCGGCGAAGATGACGTCTTCCATCGCCTGCCCGCGGAGCTGCTTGGCGCTCTGCTCTCCCAGCACCCACAAGACAGCATCTGAGATGTTGGACTTGCCGGAGCCGTTAGGGCCGACGACGACCGTCACGCCCGGCTCGAGCGAGAGCACGCCTCGGTCGGCGAACGACTTGAAACCCTTAAGTATCAGTGAGTTGAGGTGCACGGTCTCCCTCAAGAAAGCGCAGGTCGAAACGGGTGTCACGCGATGCGCGAGAGCGCGAGTCAGTTTACCACAGCGAGGCGCGCCCTAAGGCGTCGACCGGCTAGGCGAGTCTCTGAAGTGCCGCAGCTGCAGCCGCAGCCTCGGACTCCTTCTTTGAGCGACCGACGCCGGCGCCGAGAACCTCGCCGCCCACCGTCACCTCGGACGTGAACACGCGGTCGTGCGGCGGGCCCTCTTGGCACGTCACGCGGTATACGGGCGACTCTCCGCGTGCCTGAACGAGCTCCTGAAGCCGGGACTTCGGGTTCTCCGGCGTGTCGGCCGCGTCCGTGCTGATGCGCGGTCCGAGGACCTCGAGCACCCAGCGCTTGGCTGCGGAGAGGCCGGCGTCGATGTAGAGCGCGGCGACGAGCGCCTCGAACGTGTTCTCGAGCGCCGAGGCCAGCCCTCGGCGGCCTGTCCCCCGCTCACTCTCGCCCAGGATGATCGCATCAGCGAGCCCGAGCTCCTCGGCGACCTCGGCCAGTACCGTGCCGGCGACGACCGATACCTTGATGCGCGTCATCCCGCCTTCGTTCATGTCGGGGAAGCGCGTGTAGAGCTCCTCGGCGATGACCATGCCCAGCACCGAGTCGCCCAGGAACTCGAGGCGCTCGTAGTAGGCGTCCACGCCGCGGTCGTCGGCTGCCGACGGGTGCGTGAGTGCGCTGAGCAGCAAGCCGCGATCGGCGAAAGAGTGGCCGACGGCGCGCTCGGCGAGCGCGAGACGCCTGTCGAGCTCCTGCTGGTTCATCTGGCCCGCGGACCCGCTCATCGCGACTACGGGCGCGCGAAGATCAGCGTCGCGTTGTGCCCGCCAAAGCCGAACGAGTTGCTCATCGCGACCTTGACGTCGGCCTCGCGCGCGGTGAGCGGCACGTAGTCGAGGTCGCACTCAGGGTCGGGGTCGGTGAGGTTGATCGTGGGCGGGATGAGGCTGTGCTCCATGGCGAGGATGCACGCCGCGGCCTCGGCGGCGCCGGCGCCTCCGAGCATGTGGCCCATCATCGACTTGGTGCTCGACACGAGCGGCACGTCGGAGCCGAAGACCTTCTTCACCGCGTTGGTCTCGGCAACGTCGCCCACGGGCGTTGAGGTTCCGTGTGCGTTGATGTAGTCGATGTCCGCAGGTGCAAGATCAGCCTGTGCGAGCGAGGCCTGCATCGCGCGCATGGCCCCGTTGCCGTCAGGGGCGGGCGCGGTGATGTGATAGGCGTCGGCCGACGCGCCATAGCCCACGAGCTCTGCCCTGATGTGGGCGCCGCGGGCGACCGCGTGTTCCCACTCCTCGAGGACGAGGACCGCGCCGCCTTCCGCGATGACGAACCCATCACGGGTGGCCGACCACGGACGGCTCGCGCCGGTGGGGTCGTCGTTGTTGGTCGACAGCGCGCGAGACGCACAGAAGCCTGCGACGCCAAGCGGGGTGACACCGGAGTCGAAGCCTCCGGCCACCACGACGTCGGCGTCGTTGCGGCGGATCGCCTCGAACGCCTCACCCAGTGCGTGGTTGCCCGTGGCGCACGCCGAGACGGGCGCGTAGTTGATGCCCTTGAGGTTGTAGCGGATCGAGACGAGGCCTGCGGCCAGGTCGACGATCATCATGGGGACGAGGAACGGGCTGATGCGGCTGGGTCCGCGCTCGAGAAGCAGAGCGGTCTGCTCCTCCATCACCTGAAGGCCGCCGATGCCCGAGCCGATGATGCAGCCGGCACGAGGCGCCAGGTCGTCATCGATCTCGCTCAGTCCCGCGTCGCGCAGCGCCTCGTCTGCCGCCACCACGGCGAACTGCTGGAACCGCGCCATGCGGCGCAGCTCCTTCTTGTCGACAAGCGAGCTTGCGTCGAAGTCATGGATGTATCCGGCGAACCGGCTGGAGTACTCGGAGGCATCGAAGTGGGTGATCGGCGTGATACCGCTGCGCCCGTTGGACAGCGAGTCCCACATCGCGTCGGTGCCGACACCTGTGCAGGTGACGACGCCGATGCCGGTGACAGCGACTCGTCTCATCTAGCGCTCCCCTTCCGCTTCACGCCACTCTGACTCCAGGCGGGCCATGAGGTCGGCCACGCTGGGGACATCCTCGATGCGGGCTGCGGCGGCACCGGAGAAGACGAGACCCTGCTCGACGTCTCCGCCCTGGGCCATCTCGAGCTCCCGCATGATGCAGTACTCCTTGTGGCACTCCTTCAGGCAGGCCACACAACGCTCGATGGGCGGATAGTCGCCGGCCTGCGTACGCTCCCAGAACGGGTTGCGAAGTGCTCGACCGGGCAGTCCCACCGGGCTCTTCACGATGACGATGTCGTCATCGGTCGCATTCACATACATCTGCTTGAACGCCTCGGGAGCCGAAGACTCCACCGTGGCGACGAAGCGGGTACCCATCTGGACGCCGGCGGCGCCCATGTCGAGAACGGCCTTGATGTCCGCCCCGTTGACGACGCCACCGGCGCCGATCACGGGGATGGAGACCGCTTCGATGATCTCCGGAAGCAGGTCGCGCATGGGGCGGTCGGTGCCAAGATGGCCGCCGGCCTCCACACCCTCGACCACGACCGCGGCCGCACCGAACTTCTCGGCGAGCTTGGCGACACGGACGCTTCCGACGATGGGTACGACGGGGACGTTGAACTCACGGCCCCACTGGAACACGTCGCGAGAGAAGCCCGCGCCGGCGATGACGAGGTCGATCCCCTCGGCCATGGCGGCTTGGACGAGCTCGCTGAACTTGCGAACCGCGACCATGATGTTGACGCCGACCACGCCACTCGTGAGCGAGCGCGCATGGCGGATCTCGGCGATCAGCTCCTCGGTGCTCAGGCCGCTACCGGCGATGATGCCGATACCGCCTGCTTCCGCGACGGCTGCCGCGAGCGGAGAGAGTGAGATGCGTACCGCCATGCCGCCCTGGATGATGGGAAGGCGGGCGGTGTGCTGTCCGATGGTCAACGAGGGCATTTCCACTTGAGGTATGCCTTTCACGGGTCGGTGCGTTGCGTTGCGGAAGCCGGCGACGGGTTGGCTTGCGCCTCACCGCCGCCGACCACCGATCAAATCACTGATGCTAGTTCGCCTCGATGAAGGCGATCGCGTCAGAGACGGTCTTGATGTTCTCGGCCTCCTCATCGGGGATGGAGATGCCGAACTCCTCCTCGAGGGCCATGACGAGCTCGACGATATCGAGCGAGTCGGCGCCGAGGTCGTCGATGAAGGAAGCATCCTCGACGACGTCCTGCTCATCTGCGTTGAGCTGCTCGACGATGACGCCCTTCACCTTCTCAAAGATCTCATCGCGTTCCATACACACACCTCCTTCCGAAAGTGTTCTCACTTCCGCGAACAGCATGTCCCTGTTCGGCAAGTTACACGAAAGTCATACCGCCATCGATGGCGAGGGTCTGGCCGGTTATGTACGCAGCATCGTCGCTCGCAAGGAACGCGACCGCCTTGGCCACGTCGGCGACGGTGCCAAAACGGCCCATCGCGATCTGGCCCTTGGCCGCCTCGCGAACGGGCTCACTGAGTTTGCCGGTCATGTCGGTCTCGATGAAGCCGGGGGCGACCGCGTTCGCACGTACGTTGCGGGCCGCGAGCTCGCGAGCGACCGACTTGGTCAGGCCGATGACGCCGGCCTTGGCTGCGGCGTAGTTGGCCTGGCCGGCATTGCCCACGAGCCCGATGACCGAGGTCACGTTGACGATGGAGCCGGTGCGCTGCTTCATCATGACCTTGCCGGCAGCACGGGTCATCGAGAAGACGCCCGAGAGGTTGGTGTCGATGACCGCGGACCAGTCCTCGTCGCTCATGCGAACGAGAAGACCGTCGCGCGTGATGCCCGCGTTGTTGAC
>CAYOHY010000003.1:0-6524 GCA_964403885.1 uncultured Eubacteriales bacterium | reverse complement strand
GAGACCTCCTCGAGGACGACTTCGATACCGGACTGCTCCACCGAGATGGCCGAGACACCCTCGAGCTTGCGCGCGAGGCCGGTGAGCACGTTGCCCGGTCCTGCCTCGACAAGCGTGATGGGGCCGTCGGCGGCGAGCGCGGCCATGGTCTCTGTCCAGCGCACCGGTGCGGTGATCTGGTCCATGAGGCGCAGGCGGATGGTCTCGGCGTCAGTGGCGGGCACCGGATCGGTGTTCTGGAGCACGGGGATACGCGCATCGGCGAACTCGGCCTCGGCCAGTATCTCGGCGAAGGCGACCCGGGCCGGCTCCATGAGCGGTGAGTGGAACGGACCCGCGACCTTGAGCGGCACGATCTTGCGGGCGCCGGCGTTCTGCAACGCCTCGGAGGCCGCGGCGACACCCTCATGAGTGCCGGAGATGACCACCTGCGCGGCGGCGTTGTCGTTGGCGACCCACACGCCCTCGATGCCGTCGATGGCAGACGCGATCGCAGCGCCGTCCATGCCCAGGATCGCGGCCATGGTGCCGGGGGTGGAGATCGCAGTGGCGGCCATCAGCTTGCTGCGCTCGACCACGAGCTCGAGGCCCGCCTCGATCGAGAACACCCCAGCGACCGCAAGGGCAGCCAGCTCACCGAGTGAATGTCCCGCGACGAACGATGGCGTGACGCCGCTGTCGGTCAGTGCGGTCGCCCACACGAGATCGCACAGGTAGAGCAAGGGCTGGGCGACACGGGTGTCGGAGAGCTCCGACTCGGGTCCCAGCGTCGCGATGGTGCGAAGCGGCAGGTCCGACAGCGCCTCGGCGGCGTCGAGCAGCCTGACCAGATCGTCGTTCTCGGGAAGCTGGTCGAGCATGCCCAGGCGCTGAGAACCCTGCCCCGGGAAGACGAATGCGGTACGCGTGGTCATGAGCTAGGCCTCGGTGGGGACCGAGCCGAGACGACGCATGATCGCCTCCGCATCGCCCATCATCTCAGCCACGATGGCTGCAGCGGGCTGGATCTCACACACGAGCGCCGCGGCCTGTCCCGCCATCAGCGAGCCCATTTCGACATCGCCGTTGCGCATGGCGGCCGCGAGCTTGCCGGCGCCGAGCGTCTCGATCTCCTCGGGCTTGTTGTCCCGGTCGAGCTCGATGATCTGCTTGGCGAGCTTGTTCTTGAGAACGCGCACCGGGTGGCCGGTCGAGCGGCCCGTGACCACGGTGTCGCGGTCCTTGGCCTTGACGACCTGCGCCTTGACGTCCGGATGGATGGTGCACTCCTCGGCGCACATGAAGCGCGTGCCCACCTGAACGCCTTCGGCGCCCAGCGCGAACGCAGCCGCGACGCCGCGCCCGTCGGCGATACCGCCGGCGGCGACGACCGGGATGCTCACGACGTCGACGAGCTGCGGGGTGAGCACCATGGTGGTGAGCTCACCGATGTGGCCGCCGGCCTCCATGCCCTCGCCGATGATGGCGTCAGCGCCAACGGCTTCGAGGCGCTTGGCGAGCGCGGTGGACGGCGCGATCGGCAGGACCTTGATGCCCTGAGCCTTGAGCGCGTCCATGTACTTGCCGGGGTTTCCGGCTCCGGTGGTGACGACCGGTACGTTCTCGTCGAGCACAAGCTGGACGAGCTCATCGATATGGGGGGTGAGCAACATCAGGTTGACGCCGAACGGCTTGTCGGTCGCCGCCTTGGCGTTGCGGATCTGCTCGCGGAGAAGATCGGTGGGCATGTGGCCCGCGCCGATGATGCCAAGACCGCCGGCGTTGGACACCGCTGCCGCAAGTTCTGCGGTCGCCGTCCATGCCATGCCGCCCTGGATGATCGGGTGCTCGATTCCCAGCAGCTCAGTGAGCCGGGTGCGAAGCGCCATGAAACCTATGCCTCCTCGTTCGGTGTAGCCATGGTCCAACGGACGACCGCGGCACCCCACGTGAGCCCCGCGCCAAAACCGACGAGGGCGAGCAGGTCGCCGGGCGCGAGTCGCCCGCTAGTATACAGGTCGTCCAAAGCCAGCGGTATGGAAGCCGCCGACGTGTTGCCGGTCTTGTCGAGGTTGAGATACACGCGCTCGTCCTCGATACCCAAGCGCTCCTCGACCGTTGCGATGATGCGCTGATTGGCCTGGTGCGGAACGAGCCAGCGCAGGTCGTCGAGGGTACGTCCGGACGCCTCGAGGGCCTCGTTGGTCGCACGCGGGATGACGCGCACCGCGAACTTGAACACCTCTGCGCCGTTCATCTTCACGAACTGGTCGTGTGCCTCGACGCCTTCGGCCGTGATGGGCCTTGCGGCACCGCCTGCGGGAACGATCAGGTGCTCGCCACCGGAGCCGTCGGCACCGAGGATGATCGCCTCGACACCGCTTTGCTCCCCTGCCGTCAGCACGACAGCACCCGCGCCGTCGCCGAACAGCACGCAGGTGGTGCGGTCGGTGAAGTCGACGAGGCGGGTCAGAGCCTCTGCGCCGATGACGATCACGGTGTTCGCGCGTCCCGACTCGATGGCCGCCGCCCCGTACTGAAGGGCGTAGATGAAGCTCGAGCACGCCGCCATCATGTCCACGGCCGGGCACGAAAGGCCGAGCTTGGCCTGGGTCTGGCACGCGGTGGACGGCATGATGTAGTCGGGGCTGGTCGTACCAAGGACGAGAAGGTCGACATCCGAGGGCTCGACGCCGGCGCGTTGCATGGCGATCCGTGCGGCGCGGGCGGCGAGATCCGAGGTGGTCTCGGCCTCGTCGACGATGTGGCGCTCCTTGATGCCGGTGCGCGTGGTGATCCACTCGTCGCTCGTGTCGACCAGCTTCTCGAAGTCGGCGTTGGTCATGACCTTCTCAGGAAGGTACGAGCCGACACCGGCGATCTGTGCGTAGCGTTGCATGTGGAGGACGACTCCCGTCTCAGGCGTGAAGACGCGCCACGCGCGTGGTCGGGGAAGTGTACCGAATGCCCCCGCGCGCGTCCATGCGCATCTACAGGGTGGTGACCGCCGTGGCGATGCGGCCGGTGAGGTCGCCGCGAACCGCCTGGGAGGCGACCCGGATGGCGTTCGCGACGGCGGTGGCGTTGGACGAACCGTGCCCGATGATGCACACGCCGTTGACGCCAAGAAGCGGCGCGCCGCCGTAGTTGTCAGGATCGAGCCGGTCTTTGAGGCGTCGCAGCGAGGGTGCGACGACCGCGGCTGCAGCCTTGTTCACCACCGACGAGGTCATCGCGGACTTCACCTGGCCCAGCAGCACCTTGCTCGTGCCCTCGAGAAGCTTGAGGGCGACGTTGCCGGTGAAGCCGTCGGTGACGATCACGTCCGCGTGGCCGGTGATCACGTCGCGGCCTTCAACGTTTCCGATGAAGCCGTCGACGTGCTCGGACATGAGCACGTGTGCGTCCTGGGCGAGCTGCGAGCCCTTGGTGGGCTCTTCCCCGATGTTGAGCAGGCCGACACGAGGCTCGTCTGCGCCCAGGATCGTCTGCGCGTAGGCGACACCCATGTGAGCGAACTGGAGGAGGTGCTCAGGCTTGCAGTCCGCGTTCGCGCCCACGTCGAGTAGCACCGTGGGGTCTCCGGCGGTGGGAAGCACCGTCGCGATCGCAGGGCGCGCCACACCCTTGATGCGACCCATGACGAGCGTCGCAGCCGCCATCGCCGCCCCGGTGGAGCCCGCCGAGAAGAAGGCGTCGGCCTCTCCCTCGCGTACCAGACGGCAGCCCACGACGATGGAGGAGTCCTTCTTCGAGCGCACGGCGGTGGCGGGATGCTCGTCCATGCCGATGATCTCGGTCGTGGGGACGGCGGTCACGCGACCGGGGTGCGCGGCCGAGAACGGCTCCACCACGTCGGCAGGGCCCGTGAGGATGACGTGGAGCTCGCTGTCTCTCGAGAGCGCCTGGGCGACACCTTCGAGAATCTCTCCGGGCGCGAAATCGCCGCCGACAGCGTCGACGGCGATTCTCACCGGACTGGTTTCGGACATATGTCCAATTCCTCCGTGTATCAGTTACAGGGGCGTCAGATCACGATGACCTAGGCGGTCTCGATGACTTCCTTGCCGTTGTAGTAACCGCACTCCCCGCACACGCGGTGCGGCAGCTTGGGCTGGTTGCACTGCGGGCAGGTCGAAACCGCCGACGCGGTGAGCTTGTGGCTCGAGCGGCGCGAGTTGGTCTTGGCTCGACCGGTTTTCCTCTTCGGGACAGCCATCTCTTCTCGTTCCTCTTCCGTTCGTGTGCGTCGTGGTGACGCGTGTTCTACTGGTCAATGAGGCGCAGCCATTCAGCCGCACGAGCGGCAATGATAGCACGCCCGGACGCGTGTGTGTAGGAAATACTTCCCGCGAAAGCGGCCGGCTAGTCGCCGTCCGTCTCGGAACCGTCTGAGCCGAGCAGATCCTTCAGGCCGGCAAAGGGATGGTCCGGCGCGGGCTCGTCGTTGCAGGTGCACGACTCGGTGTTGAGGTCGGCTCCGCACGTCACGCACAACCCTGCGCACTCCTCGTCATGCAGCGGCGCGAACGGCGCCTCGATGACGAGCGACGCCATCAAGGCAGGTGCGAGGTCGATCGCGCCGTCATTGTCGACGGCCTCGACGTCGTCCTCGCCTTCCGCTGCCTCGTCGCCCGGGCGCAGGTAGAAGCCACAGACCTCCCCCTCGATCTCGAGCGGGAACTCGCACAGACAGCGCGAGCACGTGGTCTTGACGTGGGCGACGATGGAGCCGGTGGCCACCAGACCGCCGCCGGCGTTGGTGACCATGACGGACACGTCCGCAGGCGCGGTTGGCACGAAGGTCTCGTTGCCCACCACGAGATCACCCATGGCAAGGGCATCGGAGACCATCACAGAGCCGCCGATCTCTTCGAGGATCGACCGCACGTCGACGCGATAGGGGTCCATGATCGCTACTGGCGCTGCGAGACCTTACCCTGCAGGCGGTCACGTCCGCGCTGCACGGCGGTCAGGAGCTTGCCGAGGTTGACTTCGAGGTTCGCGAGCATCTCATCGGCGTAGTCCTCTGCGCCGAGGCGGATCTCGCGCTCCTGCTGGCGTGCCTTGTCGATCATGTCGGCGGCCTGCTGCTCGGCGAGGCGCACGACCTCTTGCTCGCTCGCGATGGCCTGGGCGCGCTCGCGAGCCTCCTCGAGGACGCGGTTCGCCTCCTTCTCGGCCTCTTCGAGCATCTCCTGGCGCTCTTTGACGATCCAGCGAGCCTGCTTCAGCTCGTCGGGGAACTGCGCACGAATCTCATCGATGATCTCGTAGACAGCGTCCGGGTCGACACGCTTGTCCTTGACGAACGGGACACCGGGAGCGTTGTCCACGATCTCCTCGATGCGGTCGATCAGGGCCATGATGTCCATGGAGGTCCTCCCTAACGGGCCTTACTCAGCTTGCGCTCGAGCGCTTCAGCAACGTGGTCAGGTACGAGTCCGCGTACGGACCCGCCGTGTCGCGCGATCTCTTTGACCGCCGACGAACTCAAATACATGTACTCAGGTACCGCCATGATGAACATGGTCTCAACAGCGGCGTCGAGACGCCAGTTGAGCGCCGCCATCTGGAACTCGCGCTCAAAGTCAGTGACCACGCGCAGGCCCTTGACGATGACCGACGCACCCTCCTCTTTGGCGAAGTTCACCAATAGCGTATCAAATGGACGCACCGATACGTTGGGAAGATGGGTGGTCGCTCCCTCGATGAGCTTGACTCGCTCCTCGACCGAGAACAGCGGACCGCCTCCCTTGTCGGCCGACAGCGCGACTCCGACGACGAGCTCGTCGAACAGAGCGGCAGCGCGGTCGATGATGTCGAGATGGCCTGAGGTGACGGGATCGAACGTGCCCGGTACGACGCCGCGTTTCACAGTTCCCCCGTCCCCCCTTCCCATATGGCCACATCGACCTCGGTGGTGCCGTAGCGTTTCTGCTTCACGGGCGTGAAGCCTTTGGGCCATGGCGCGTGCACGCCGCTCGCGTGCTCCCATGACACCACCGCATCGGCGGTGAGAAGCCCCCTGCTCGCGAGCGATTCAAGCAGGTCAGACACTTTGGTCTGGTCGAGTGTATATGGCGGGTCGAGCAGAATCAACGCGAACGGCTCAGACGCCGCGGTGCGGGTACCCAAAGAGAAGGCGTCGACCGGCAGAACGGTGGTGCGGTCGCCCACGTTCAGCTCCGCTATGTTTCGCCTGAGCGCCGAGAGCGCGTGTCGGTCCTTCTCGGCGAAGACCGCGGAGGCGCAGCCTCGCGACAGGGCCTCGAGCCCCAACGCCCCGCTGCCGGCGAACGCGTCGAGCACGACGCCGCCGCCCAGGCTTGGTCCCGCGATCGAGGCCAGTGTGGAGAAGAGCGCCTCCCTGACACGATCGGTGGTGGGGCGTGTTGCATCGCCCTTGGGCGCCGTCAGACGCCTGCCCCGGAACTCGCCTGCCACGATCCTCATCCCGCGCTCACCCATTCCCAAGAGGCTTTGAACGTTCGTTTGACCTGGCGCATCAGCGCGGCATGCTCGGGCCGGGCAAGGTGCGGGTC
>CAYOHY010000002.1:78625-90088 GCA_964403885.1 uncultured Eubacteriales bacterium | reverse complement strand
CACTCCCCGCCCGCCCCGTTCCAGTATCATCACAGACCATGACTCCGGATATGGCCACAGACCCGCGTGAGCGGATGTCGGGACTCGCGCGCGTTGCCATCGCGGGCTTGGTCTGGGGCACTATCCCGCTGGTCATCCGGGTCGCCGACGGCGCGAGCGTCATCACCGTGTTCTTCCGGATGGGGTGCGCGGGGCTCGTCATCGGCGCGTGGATGCTGTTCACCGGGCGGCTGGGCGAGTTTCGCGGGTTGTCTCGGCGAAAGCTGGGTCAGGTGGCGGTACAGGGCCTGATCCTCACGCTCAACTGGTTCCTGTTCCTCACCGCGCTCGACCTCACCAACGTCGCCACCGCGGAGCTGCTCGCGTACTGCGGGCCGGTGTTCGTCGCCGCGCTGGCGCCGTTCATCACCAAGGAGCGCTTCGACGTGCGCGTGGTCGCTCCCCTGGTGCTTGCGCTGGGCGGCATCATCACCATCCTCGCTCCTCAGGGGCTTCGGATCACCGGCGGCCAGGAGCTGCTGGGCGCCGTGCTCGCGTTCGCCTCGTCGCTCACCTACGCCACCTTGCTGCTGCGCTCCAAGAAGATCCTGCGCGGCATCTCGAGCGGTGCGCTCATGCTGGTCGAGTACGGGGTCGCGGTGCTCGTGCTCGCACCGTTCGTGGTCGCCGCCTACGCGCGCGGCGACGGCCCCACCTCCTGGCAGGCGTACGCGGCGCTCGTGACGCTTGGCACCGTGCACACCGCGGCCGCCGGCTTCTTCTTCCTGGGCGGCCTGCGCCGAGTGCGCACCGATCACGCCGCGATCCTCACCTACGTCGAACCGGCGAGCGCCGTGCTCTTCGCCGCGCTGTTCTTGGGCGAGCAGCTGACCGTCCCCACCGTCATCGGCGGTGCGATGGTGGTCGCGGGCGGCGTGGTGGTCGCCCGGCTCGAGGCGCGCGAGGGCGTCGAGACCGTCCCGCTCGAAGCAGCCGGCACCGATGAACGTCCCACTGAAGACGACGGGGTAGAAACCCCCCAGACCACTCCCCTCTCGGAGGCATGAGATGTCCGCACTCGACACACTCACCACGCTCGACGCACCCGCCCGCCTTGCCGCGCGCGACGCGTCACTCTTCGCAGAAACCCCCGCCGAGCAGGCCGAGGTGACCGCCAACCTGGGCTGGACCGCGCTTGCCGCAGACGCCCCGGAGGCGCTCGCACGCATCGCCCCGCTCGCACAGGAGCTGCGCGACGAAGGCCTCACCGACGTGGTGCTGCTGGGCATGGGCGGCAGCTCGCTCGCGTCGCTCGTCATCGGCGAGGTGCTCGCGGGTGACGGTGCCGGTCCTCATCTGCACGTGCTCGACACCACCTCGCCGGTCTCGATCGTGGACGCGGTGAAGTCGCTGCCCTTCGAGTCCTCGGTGTTCCTGGTCTCCAGCAAGTCCGGCACGACCATCGAGCCCCTCTCGCTCTACGCGATCTTCCGAGGCGCCGCCGACGACACGCTGGGCGTGGACGAGGCCGGACGCCGCTTCATCGCCGTCACCGATCCGGGCACCCCGCTCGAGACCTTCGCCGCCGCGCAGGGCTTTCGTGCCGTGGTGAACTCGCCGGCCACGGTGGGCGGGCGGTACTCGGCGCTCACGGTCTTTGGGCTGCTGCCCGCCGCGCTGCTGGGCGTCGACGTCGACGCGCTCATCGAGCGCGCGCTGCCGGTCGAGCGTGCCTGCGCCGCACCGGCCGAGGACAACCCCGCCGCTGCGCTCGCCGCCTTTGCCGCGGACTGGTGCGAGGCCGGACGCGACAAGCTCACGATCGTCTCCTCGCCCGGCCTCGAGTCGTTTGGGCTGTGGGTCGAGCAGCTGGTGGCCGAGTCGCTGGGCAAGCACCACACGGGCATCCTGCCGGTGGTCGAGCTCTCGCCCAGCAAGCCCATCGGCTACGGGCCGGACCGCTGCGTGGTGGCGGTGCGCTTCGAAAGCGACGCACGGCTCGCCGGATGGGCCGAGGACCTCGCCCAGCACGTGCCGGTGCACGAGATCGTTCTGCGCGACCCGTACGATCTGGGCGCCGAGTTCGTGCGCTGGGAGCACGCGGTCGCGCTCATGGGGCCGCTCATGGGCGTGAACCCCTTTGGCCAGCCCAACGTCGCGGCCGCCAAGGCCGCCACCGCCGAGGTGCTCGAGGGTCGCGTGATGCCGCCCCAGCCTACCGCGGCCGTCAGCGGCGTGGGCCTCACGTTCGCGGGCACGCTGCCGGACCCCGCCCACACCGAGGCGTCGCTCGCCACCGGCCTGGGCCACGCCATCGCTGCCCTGGAGACCGACGACTACCTCGCCATCCTCGCCTACCTCCCCGCCGATGAGGAGCTGCTCGCGCCGCTCTCGCAGGCGATTCCGGCCATCTCGGCGGAGCTGGGTGTGCCCGTGACGCTCGAGATCGGCCCGCGCTACCTGCACTCGACCGGGCAGTACCACAAGGGCGGCCCCAACCGCGGCGTGTTCATGCTCGTGACCACGCGCGACGAGACCGACCTGCCGGTCCCCGGCCAGACGTGGGGCCTCGCCGCCCTGCACCGCGCCCAGGCCGAGGGCGACCTCGTCACCCTGGCCGAGAACGAGCGCCGCGTACTGCGCGTCGACTTGGAGGACGCCTCCGAGGACAGCCTGGCGATGTTCGTCTCGGCGCTTGCCGATGCGTGCGGGGTCGTGCTGGAGGACTAGCGGCGCGGTGGCGCCTACGCCGGCGCGGCGATGTCGTCGAGCATGACGATGCGCGCGGCGAACGTGCCGTCCTGCGCGATCTCGAGGATGCCCACGCTCCTGCTGGGCATGCGTCGGCGCTGAGAGGCCGAGCCCGGGTTCACCACCAGCACGCGTCCGTGCCACTCGTTGCGCGGCGCATGCGAGTGTCCGCACACCACCACGTCCACGTCGTCGGGGATGGGTCCCAGATCGCTGAAGTCGTGGATGGCGAGCACCCGCACGCCGTGAAACGTGGCCCGGGCGACGAAGGGCAGGTCGAACGCGCTGCCGCCCCGCCCGTCGCAGTTGCCCGCGACCGCGGTCACCGGCGCGATGGTCTCGAGCAGGTAGATGACCTCGTCGTTGCACACGTCGCCCGCGTGCACGATCGCGTCCACATCGGCCAGCGCCGTGTTCACGCGGTCGTCGAGGACACCGTGGGTGTCGGAGATGAGCCCGATGCGGGCGATGACCCCGGCCAACCTAGAGGCCGAGCGCCTTCTTGAGCGCCGGCACGCGGCGGCGCGACACGGGGATCTGCGTCGCGGCCTCATCGGTGAGCGTGAGCAGGAGCGTGCCGCCGTACATGGGCACGACCTCCTTCACGCGCGAGAGGTTCACCAGGTAGCGGCGGTGGATGCGGAAGAAGCCGGCCGCCTCGAGCTTGACCTCGAGGTTGGCGAGCGACAGCGTGGACAGGTAGCGGTCCGACGCCGTGTGCAGGTAGCTGTAGTCGTCCTTGGCCATGATGTAGAGGATGTCCTCCACGCTCACGAGCAGCTTCTTGCCGGCCTTCTCGACCGGGATGCGCTCGACCTTGGCGGCGGACTGCTCGGCCACGGGGGTCAGGCGGCTGATCGCCTGCTTGAGGCGGTCGAGCTCGACGGGCTTGACCAGGTAATCGGTGGCCTTGACCTCGAACGCCTTGACGGCGTGCTCGGAGTGCGCGGTCACGAAGATGATCGCCGGCGGCCGCGGATGTGCGGTGAGCGCCTCGGCGAGCTGAACGCCGGTCAGACCCGGCATGTGGATGTCGAGGAAGATGACGTCGTACGGGATGGCCTTGATGAGCTGCAGCGCCTCGATCGCGTTGCCCGCCTCACCAACGACCTCTACCCCGCCGGCCTCGCCCAGCAGATAGCGAAGCTCTGAGCGCGCCGGAGCCTCGTCATCGACCACAAGTGCCTTGAGCATCCACGCCTCCTCGAATGGCGCGCCCTTCACCCGCACGCCCCCGCGCTCGCACGAAGCGAACACACGCGTGCCCCAAGGGTCAGTGTAGCGAGAATCACAGAAAGAGCACAGATGCCGCCGTGGGCGGTGGTGTGCGAGGGGGTGAGTGGCGGTGGTGGCCCTACTCCGACGTCTGCGCGAGCGCGTAGGGCTCGGCCAGCTCGAGCATCCCCACCGACGCGTACAGCGCGCGCGACGCGGCGTTGTCCTCCTGCGTGCACAGCGTGAACGCGAAGCAGTCGGCGCGCGAGGCCCACAGCGCGGAGTCGGCGATGAGCGCCCGCGCCACGCCCCGTCGCCGAGCAGCCGGCGCCACCGCGAGGCGGCCCAGCGTGGCGGACGCCCCGTGCAGCGAACAGGTCGCGTAGCCCAGCATCACGCCCGCGTCGTCCTCGGCGACCGTCATGCGCTCTCGTGAGCGCGCGTCCGCGAGCTCGAAGGGGCCGTATCGCCAGAACTCGTCGAAGCAGGCGTGATCGATCTCGAGCAGCGCGTCGAAGTCGCTGTTCGCAGCCGGCCTCAGCCGCACGCCCTCCGGCACCCGCCCCGCCGCCAGCTCCGCCGAGAACCCCTGCAGCGCCACGATGCTCGCCACCTCGGTCATGCCTGCGACGCGGTAGGGCGCGAGCGCGCTGCGCGGCATGAGCGGCGAGAGCACGCGCGAGAACCCCTGCGCCCGCGCGACGGCGACCGCGTCTTCGACGAGCGCCGGGATGCGGTGCGTGGCGGACCACACGCCGCGTATCGCGAGCAGGTCCAGGTGCGCTCGCCACGGCGCAACGAGCATCGCCTCACCGGAGTCGCTCACGCGGATCCGCCACGGCCCGCCGGCGCGAAACGCCGAGAGCTCGTCGATCGTGGTGAACAGCCGCGCCGCCTTGACCGCCGGCCAGACGCGCGCCACCTCATCATCGCGGGCCGGACGCAGCAGCTCGCTCATCGCGCGAGCCCCACGATCTCGCTCGCGGCAAGCCACACGGCGGTGACCACGAGCAGTGTGGCGAACCCTATCCGGATCGCGCGATCACCCGAGCGCAGGCTGAGCTTCGAGCCCGTGAACGCGCCGGGCACCACGCCCACCGCAAGGCCCAGCGCGATCGCCCAGTCGATGTTGCCCAGCAGCGCGTGGGTGATGGTGCCGGGAATGGCGAGCAGCGCCACCGCCACGAGCGAGGTGCCCACGGCGCGCTTCACCGGAAAGCCCACCCACCGGCTCAGCATGGGCACGACCACGAAGCCGCCACCCAGCCCAAAGAATCCCGAGTAGAGCCCCGTGAGCGCCCCAATGGCCACCAGGGGCATGACGGGCGCTTTGACGGGCGTAGCGGGCGGCACAGGCGACGAGGCGGCCTCAGAGGCACTCTCCGCAGCCAGGTCCGCCGCCACAGGCGTCTCGAACGCGGCGCGCACCTTGGGCGGGCGCAAGACCTGCGCGATCATGTCGCCCGCGGCCCACAGGATCAGCACAGCGGTGCCCAGCAGCACGGTGGTGCCGCCGACGAGCCGGGTGAGCCACGCGCCCAGCACCGCGGTCGCCACCCCGGAAAGCCCGATGATGACGCCGGCCCGCATGTCTTGCTGGCCCGCCTTGCGGTACTGCAGCGCACCCGTGATCGCACTGGGGAAGATCACGGGCAGCGGCGTGCCCACGGCCACGAGCGCCGGTGCGTCGAGCAGCAACCGGATCGCGGGCGTGGTGATGATGCCGCCGCCTATCCCAAACGCGCCGGACAGCACGCCCGAGATGAAGCCGATCAGTGCGGCGAGCAGCCAGTGGCTCATCGGGTTACTCGGCCGGCGGAACCACCGGGAAGCGGCCCGTGAGCGCAGTGCGGTCCACGCGACGCTCGCCGGTGAACAGCGACGAGAGCGCCACGTCGTCCCACAGGCGCTCCATCATCATGGGCCAGCGACGCTGGAACTCGAAGTAGTGCTGGCAGTGCTCGCGGGCGAAGTCGCTCGCGTCGCGCACGGCGTGCAGCGCCGACTTGAAGTACAGCGACTTCTCGGGGCGGGCGACCGCGCGCAGCATGCCGGTCACGAACGCACGCCAGCCCACCGAGGAGTCGATGAACTCGCCGGGGTACGGCGCCATCGACTTGGGCGTGACCTGGCGCAGGTCGACCTGCGACTTGGCGAACTCGATCTTGCGGTGCTCGTAGACGAAGCGGTACACGTCCTGGCGGAAGCGCAGCGCCTCGCTCACGGGCTCCGGCGGGATGTGGCAGGCGATCCACTCGTCGTCGATGAAGACGTCGCCGCCGTGCATGCGGACGTTGATGACGTAGTCGATGTCCTCGCCGCGGCTGACCCACGGGTCGAAGCCCACGGCTTTGTACATGTCACAGTGCAGCGCCATGATGCCGCCAAAGGCGATCCTGGCGCGCTGGATGCGCGGCGGCTTCATGACCACGCCCAACGCGGCGTTGAACGCGTCGCGCTGGCGCCAGAACATGTCGCTCCAGTGCGCGGGGTCGTTTCGCTGCCAGCGGCCCTGCTCGTCCACGTACACGCCGGACTTGGCGAGCAGCGGCGTGCCGTCCTGCAGCTGGGCGCCCACGCCGTAGAGCGCGCGCTCGAGGAAGTCGGCGTCGAGCACGATCTCGTCGTCGTCGAGGAAGACCACCGTCTCGTGGCCCAGCACTGCGGCGGCGATGAGGCCGGCGTTGCGCACCGCGCCGTAGCCGGTGAGCGTGACGCCCTCGATCATGTCGGCGAACTCGAGCTGCTCGAGGCGACGGTGCAGCGAGCCCAGCTCGGCGGGGCCGAAGACGAAGGCGTCGATGTCCGGGAACTCGTCCACGATGCTGCGGACGCGGTCCTCGGCCTGATGGGCGATGGACTCATCGGTGACGGCGACGATGACCACCACGCGACCCAGCCCGCGGACCTGCTGCAACGAGCGCAGGCACGGGATCAGCGAGGGCTCGATCTCGTCGAGCGGCGTGGGGTGATCGTAGATAGCGGCGCGCTCATCGACGGTCGCACGGTTGCGGCCACCGCGGCGGCGGGTCCAAAACGTTGGGATGACGACGACGGGTTCCACGTGTGTGAGCGACTCCTGTGTCGGGAACAGCTTCGCGGGCGTATGCACGCACCGCCCCACATGATACCGCTCTCACACGACAGCGTGCCCGCCGCCGACGGATTGCTACCGAGTGATGCTGGGCGGAGCGCCCTCCTCGGCAACCTCCTCGGCGCTGGGTTCCGGCGAGCCGGTTTGCGGCGGCGCCTCGTGCTGATGCGGCACGACCGCCACGTGGTGCGCGATGTTGTGCTCGGTGATGAGGCAGCGCTCGAGCGACTCGCGCAGCACCTGATACGGCCTCGAGCCGATGAACAGCTCGTTGCAGATGAGCGCGCTGGGCGTGGCGGTCACGCCAAAGGCGAGCGCCATGTGCGCGAACTGGTGGAGGCGGTCGTCGTAGCGTCCCTCGGCGAAGGCGGCGGCCACGTCATCCGGGTCGATCGCGTGGTCCTCGGCGATGCGCAGGAGCACGGCCTCGTCGCCGATGTCGGTCGAGTGGGCGTTGTACGCCTCGAAGATCGCCTCGTGGATCGCCTCGTGGGCCTCTTCGCCGATGTCGCGGGCGTACTCGCCCAGCGCGAGCGCGAAGTGGGTGTTGGGCACGAAGTCGGGCAGCACCAGGGCCAGCCCGCTCTCACGCGCCATGCGATACATGTGCTCCTCCACGCGCTCGCTGTGGCGCCCGCCCACCTGGTCGATGTCCACGCCCTGGGCGGGCAGTGTGGGACGAAGCTCGTAGGGCACGAGGAACAGATCGGCCTCGTGCTCCTCGCGCAGGCGCTTGAAGCGCGGCCAGTCCAGATAGCAGAACTGGCACGCGTAGTCGAAGAAGATCAGCACGCGCGGCCGCTCGTAGAGCCGCGGCTCGTCAGCGGAGCCCGCCTGGTCGTCGTCGGTCACGTAGTGCTCGTGGACATCGGGCATGTGCGCTCCTAGGCGGTCACCGGGACGAGACGTGGGGCAGCCGTACGTTGAGGTCGAATCCGCACACGGCGCAGTGGCCGTCGTCGGTCAGGTGCATCGCGCGAGTCGCGAAGCCCGTGCGCGCGATCGCCACCGACCCGCAGCTGGGACAGACGGTGTCCTCGCCGCCGGGCACATCGATGTTGCCCAGGTACACGAAGCTCAAACCCTCCTCGGCGGCTATGGCGCGGGCCCGCAGCAGCGTTTCGAGCGGCGTGGGGTCGAGCGCGGCGAACTCGAGGTACGGCATGAACCGCGTCACGTGCCACGGGGTGTCGGGACCCAGCGCGGTGGCGATCCAGTGGGCGATGGCCCGCAGCTCGTCATCGGAGTCGTTGATGGTGGGCACCACGTTGGTCACGCACTCGACGTGCATGCCGTGGACGCGACGCGCACGCTCGGCGCCCTCGCGCACCGCCTCGGGATGCGAGACCTTGCACAGGCGCTTGAAGGGCTCCTCGGTGAATCCCTTGATGTCGCAGCGCCACACGTCCACGTCGCGCGCGAACAGGTCGAGGCCGGCCTGGGTCACGTAGCCGTTGGTGACCATCACCGTGTACAGCCCCGCCTCCTTGGCGAGGCGCGCGCACTCGAGAACGTACTCGAGCCAGATGATGGGCTCGTTGTAGGTCCACGCCACGCCGGTACAGCCGGTCTCGCGAGCCAAGTCGACCAGCTGCTGTGGCTCGACCGTCTTCAGAGAGACCGAGCCGTCGTCGCCCTTTGGGCGCGAGATCTGCCAGTTCTGGCAGTGTCCGCAACGCATGGAGCACCCCACGCTGCCCACCGACAGCACTCGGCTTCCCGGATGGAAGTGAAACACCGGCTTCTTCTCGATGGGGTCGGCGGCCATCGAGCTCACGAGGCCGTAGGTCAGCGCCCTGAGCATGCCGCCCTCGACGCCGCGGGCGCCGCACCAGCCGCGCGATCCCTCGGCGATGAGGCAGGCGTGCGGACACAGCCCGCAACGGACCCGGTCGCCTTCCTTGGTCTGCAGCAGCGCGTCGTGCACGGCCGTCACCTTCTGGAGTCGCGGCACCGACGGACTCGGCGCACCCCACCCCAAGTGATTACCCCGCAGCGAGCTCCACGCGATCGCGACCCGCGCGCTTGGCCGCGTACAGGGCCTCATCGGCGGCCTCGAGCATCTGTGCGGTGGTGACGTGCGTCTCGCCAAAGCTCGCCACGCCCACCGAGCAGGTCGCGCCCACCTCTCGGCGCGCGTGGTGCGGTCCGGAGCTGGGCTCCCGAGGCGCCGGCGACTCGTCCTCGGCCACGACGGCGGCCATCCCGCGGATCCCCGCGCGGACCTTCTCGGCGACGGCCCAGGCGTCGGTCTTCGAGGTGCCGGGCAGCAGGAGCGCGAACTCGTCGCCGCCCAGGCGCACCGCGCGATCAGCCGTGCGCAGCTCCGAGCGCAGCAGCACGCCCACGGCACGCAGGAGCGCGTCGCCCGCGGCGTGACCCTGGCCGTCGTTGACCTCCTTGAAGTGGTCGAGGTCGAGCACCACGAGCGACAGCGCCGAGTGGTAGCGCTCCGCGCGTGCGATCTCTTGGGCGAAGTGCTCGTCAAAGGCCCGGCGGTTGAGCAGCCCGGTGAGCGGATCGGTGTTCGATGCCTCCGAGAGGTGCTCGCGTTCGCGCATGAGGCGCTTTCGCTCGAGCGGGAAACACAGCGACCAGCTCGAGTTGCCCAGCCAGATCGCCACGGCGTGCTCCACGCAGGTCGCGTGTCCGCACGCTCCGCAGTCGATCGCCTCTGCGCGGCTGGCGAACTCGCCGGCGGCCAGCACCGCGTCGATCTCTTGGTCGGTGGGCTCACGGACCGGCGCCGGCTGGGGCGAGAACGACCGGCGCAGCTCGATGTGCGGCAGCGCGGCCAACACGTCGCGCGGGTTCACCGGCGGCGGCAGCTGCGACTCGCGCTGGGCCGCGTCGATGTTGCGCTTCGCGAACACGGAAAGCTCCGGCGAGACACACGGGCCGTCGATGCAGCCCTCACAGCACAGCATGTCCACCACCGACGGGGCGACCTCGCCTCGCTCGATGGCGGTGAGCGCGCGGTCGATCTCGTCGAGTCCGCGTGCGATCAGCAGGTCGCGGTCCGCGAGCGTGCTCTGAGCGAGCACCCGGCGAGGGAACCCGTCGGTCGCGGAGAGCTGCTTGGTCGCGCGGCGGCGCGTGCGAGCGGGCGCCCGAGACCCCTCCGAGGGCGTCTCGTCGATGAGGCGGCGCAGCTCGTCGAAGCCGATCGCGACGTCGACCTCGCCGCCCGTCGCGGGCTCGAGCGCCTCGTCCTTGCGCGCCCAGCACGGCGACACGTACACCACCGCGACCTCGCGCGTGTTCACCGCGCGCACCAGCCGGGCGTGAGCCACGTACGGCGGCACCACCGGCACGAGCGCGCCGGTGAGCTGCGGATGGAACCGACGCACCCACGACACCGCGACCGGACACGTGGAGCGCAGCCGAGGAAGCCCGGCCGGCGACGCCGCCTGCACCTGCTCGTAGGCGGCGGCCACCAGCTCCTCGCCCAGCACGGTGGTCTCCACACTCGCGAACCCGCGCTCGAGCAAGGCGCGCTCGACCTCGGCGAGCTCGTTGGGGTGCAGCGCGGCGGTGTGCTCGCTCGCGAGCAGCGCGACCACCGGCAGCGGCCCGGCGAGCAACTCGCGGACGCGCGGCAGGTCGTCTCGGACACGGTGGGTGGACTGCGTGCACACGGTCACACAGGCACCGCACTTCACGCACCGCTGCTCGATCACGAGGGCTCGGCCGTCCTCGACGCGCAGCGCCTTCGCGGGACAGTGCCGGATACACGCCCAGCACTCGGTGCATCCCTCGTGGCCGCGCGTGATGAGCAGGGCCGGCTGCATCGCCGCGCCCCTTTCGCCCTCATGCCCCCCGGTCTGCCCCACGGTCCCCCCGCGTGTCGCTACTCGCCACTCCCCAGAGTCCACGGCAAGTCGAGCTTCCTCAGTGCGAGCACGAGCAGCCCCCCGCCACCGTAGACCACGACCGCCTCGGTGATACCGATGGCGACCACCCCAAACAGGTACATGGGCAACCACGCGCCCTCGAGGTCGATACCCAAGAGCCGCACCTTATACAGGCCTGCCCCGGCCAAGATGAACGGAAGGTAGGCCGGCACGATCAGCGCATTGGCGATCACGGGACCCGCAAGCGCGAGTGCGGTCTTGGAGCGGAAGCGCCACATCCACACCGCGCCGATGAAGGTGCCAAGAGACCCGAACACCACGTCGAGCAGCGAGATGGGCCACACGGCGGAGGGGTTCAGCGTGTTGGCGATGACCGAGCCGATGGTCAGCCCGGGGATGGCGGCCGGCGTGAACAGAGCCACCACGGTGAAGATCTCGCTCACGCGGAACTGGATGAGTTGCCACCCCATGGCGAACGGCAGGTAGTTGGTGAGGATGGTGAGGACGGCGTAGATGGCGGCGATCAAGCCGGCCTGAACGATGTAGCGCGTGCGATTCACGGCATGCCCT
>CAYOHY010000002.1:2331-78525 GCA_964403885.1 uncultured Eubacteriales bacterium | reverse complement strand
GGCGGCGATCAAGCCGGCCTGAACGATGTAGCGCGTGCGATTCACGGCATGCCCTTCTTCAGCGTCATGGAATATGGGTGCTATTCCGAGCGCTGTGCCGCTCAGCAGGTGGCGATTCTAGCAAAGCTGCGAGGCGGGCGCTATGCGGGCAGATCCGGACGGCCCCACGCTTCTTTCGGAGCGAGCAGGCCGGTTCCTCCTGCGAGTGCCATGCGATCCAGCGCCTCGAACAGCGCAGCGACCACGCGCGCGTCGAACTGGGTGCCCGCGGCGCTCTCGATCTCCGCGCGGGCCGCCGAGATGGTGAGCTTGGGCCGGTACGACGAAGCGGCGGTCATCGCGTCGAAGGAGTCCGCGACGGCAAGCACGCGCGACAGAAGCGGGATGTTCTCGCCCTTGAGCCCGTGCGGGTAGCCCTTGCCGTCCCAGCGCTCGTGATGGTGCAAGATCACCGGGGTGAGCGACTTGAGGAACTCGATCTGGTCCACGATCGACGCGCCGATCTCGGCGTGCTGCTTGACCTTGGCGAACTCCTCGGGCGTGAGCTTGCTGGGCTTGAGCAAGATCTCCTCGGCCACGCCGGTCTTGCCGATGTCGTGAAGCAGGCCGGCGAAGCGGAGCTGCTCGACCTCGTCGAAGCTCAGTCCCAGCTCCTCGCCGATGAGCATGCAGTAGTCCATGACCCTGCTCGCATGCCCCGCCGAGACACGCTCGCCCAAGTCGAGCGTCGCGGAGAGGGCGGCGATGGTCTTGGCGTAGTCGTCGCGGATGCGACTGAACAGCGCGGAGCGCCCGAAGGCCGCGCCGGCATGGGTCGCGATGCCGTCGAGCAGCGCGCGGTCCTGGGCGCTGTAGCGCTCACCGTCCGAGCGCGCGACGAACAGCCAGCCCACGGTGAGATCGCCGTACGAGAGCTCGACCGCCGCAAGCGCCCACTCGGCGATCTCGGCGCGCTCGACGATCTCGCCCAAGTGGGTGATGAGCCTCACGCTCGAGAACGGGTCGAACTTCACGTCACGGCCGGAGATGACCTCGAGCACGTGGTCGATGTCGGCACTCCCCACGTCGCCGGACACGACGACCTGGGCAAGATCGCGGCCCCAGCCGTTGAGCACGAGCCCGGCCAGGCCGAAGGAGAACGCCTTCTCGAGCACGCTCACCACGAGCTGGGCCACACCATCGATATCGGTCTGGCCGCCAAGCGCGGCGGCGAGGGAGTTGAGCTGGGCATAGCCGGCCATCGCGCGCTCGACCGCCGCGCGCTCGTCCTCGCGCTCAAGAGCGATCGCGACGAACTGAACAAAGCGGCCCAGACGGGCGACGCGCTCGGGCGGCAACGGCACTGCGGATGCGGGCAGGCGCACCTCGAGCACGCCGACGACCCGGTCCGACAGAGCCAGCGGCATCGCAAGCGTCGCGGTGCCGGTCTTGGCAGGAGAAAGCACGCTGCGGTTGGTCTCCACCGCACGCCCGGAGGCGGTCGCTTGGCGAGGGACGAGCGCGCCCACCGGGCCACGCCAGTCCGACGTACGGGCGACGACCTCGAGCACCTTGCCGCGTGGCCGCAGGATCGCACCGGCCTCACCGCCGATGATGCTCACGGCCTCTTCGGTGATGCCGCCGAGGGTGTCGGCGTCGAGACGATCGGTCGAGACCACCTGCTGGCCAGCCGAGACGAACAGCCGCAGCTCCTCGACCCTCTCGGCGGCGACCATCCGCTCGAGCGTTGCATCGAACACGGTACGCGCGCTGGCGACCGCCATCTGCAGGTAGGACTCGGCCTGACGGCGTGCGATGACCGGGAGCGTCTTGACGGCCCGGCGAGCGGAGTCCTCGTTCACGCCGCGCGAGAGAAGGTGCTCGTAGAGGCCTCGGCGCTCGCGGGTAGAGGTCACGAACCCGCTCACCACCACGTGGGCGACGGCGTGCGTGTCGCGCATGACGGGCGAGTAGAGTGCGGCGATGCCGGCCCGGCAGATCACGCGGCCGGCCATGGCCTGGGCATCGGGGCAGGTGTCGAAGCAGTGGAGCGGGCCTGCCGCGGGGATGTCGGTGGCAAGGTGGCAGTAGGCGCAACGCTGGCCACCGGAGAGCACGTCACACTTGGCGAAGTCCATGACCGAGACGGTGATGCCGGTGGCTTGGAACAGCGCGTCAGCAGCACTCTTCCACTCAGGAGTGGAGAAGGCGCGAAGCGCTATGTCACGATCTCTCACCGGCACTTGGGCGTTCCCCCGTCAGCAGCAACACACTACCGCATCATGTATCGGACGCCGCGACGCGTTCCTGAAGACTTCCGATCACATTCTCCCGCGCGGAAGTGTGACCGTGAACGTCGTTCCCTCCCCCACGACGCTCTCCACTTCGATGGTACCCCCCATCGAGTCGACGATACTCTTCGCGATCGCCAACCCCAGGCCGAAGCCCGCCTCGCCCTCGGCGCGCGCGGCCTCGCTGCGGAAGAAGCGATCGAACAGGCGCGGCAGATCCTCGGGCGGGATGCCCTTGCCCGTGTCCGAGACCACGATCTCGACATCATCGCGGTCGCGCCGGGTGCGCACGGCGACCGTGCCGCCCTCCGGCGTGTACTTGCCGGCGTTGTCGAGCAGGATCGAGAGCACGTCTTCCACGCGGTCCGGGTCCCCCACCATGGGGAGCGACTCGTCCTCAGGGCCCTCGAACTCGATGTCGCGCTCGATGTAGCGGCTCGCCGAGCTCGCGAGCCGCTCCCGCACGAGCGCGTTGAGGTCGAACTTCTCGGTCTTGAGGCGCACACCTTGATCGGCGTGGAGCAGGTTGAGCAGGTCGCTGGTGAGGCGGGCCATGCGCCGGGACTCGCGGTCGATGGCGTCGATGGACTCGTCGCGCACTCGCGGATCCTCCGCGCCCCACGCCCGCAGGATCGAGGTGTAGCCGCGAATGCCCGCGACGGGAGTGGCGAGCTCGTGCGAGGCATCGGCCACGAAGCGGCTCTGGGCGTCGGCCCGGCGGTGCAGCCGGTCCAGCAGGTTGTTGATCGAACGCGCCAGCTCGCCGATCTCGTTCTGGCCGCCCTCGGGCAGCCGATCCTCGAGGCGGCCGGCGTCGATCGAGTCGGCCGCCTTGCGCAGGTCGTCGACCAGGTTGAGCACCCACACCATCGAGGTCTGCATGAGCACGACCATGATGAGCATCGCGGTGAGCGCGAGCAGGGTCATCGGCAGGCGGATGGCGTCGATGACGAGCTCTTCGTTGCGCGGGACGTACGTGATGTCGAGCACACCGGCCTCGCCGCCGGGAAGCTGCACCGGAGCGTGGGCGACCGTCGAGCCCAGCCGGGCCTCGTTGATCAGGCCGGAGGCGAGCCCGCCCTTGGGCTCGAACGAACGCACGATCATGCCCGAAGCGATCGCTCGGCGGCGGTCACCGTCGAACTGCGGCTGGATCGCGCGATTGCCCGACGCCCACAGCAGAGTGCCGTCCTTGCCGTACAGCGCGAACTCGGCCTCGGCCAGACCGGGACCGCCAAAGAGCCCGTCGAGCTTGTTGGTGAGGGTGCGCGCGGCGGTGGCGTCTCGCTCGGCGCCCGAAAGCCCCTGAGACTGCGCCATCAACTGGGCTTCAGACACCGCTTCCTGGAGCACGGTGGTCGCCGTGGTGGCGATGCGCTCCGCGGTGTCCGAGGCGACGACCTGCATGCCGTCCGAGACGATGACGTAGGTCGTGAGTGCGATACCGCCCACGACCAACACGGCGAACAAGACCGAGACGGCCAAGAGCCATCCCCTGAGCGACCAGTCGCGCATCTAGGTCCTCGAGAAGAAGTAACCCACGCCTCGGATGGTCCGGATGATCTGGTTGTCCGCATCACCGATCTTGTTGCGCAGGTGGCAGACGAACACCTCGATGACGTTGCTGTCCGTGGTGTGCTGTCCGCCCCACACCTTCTCGAGGATCTCGTCGCGGCTGATCACGCGGCCCGCGTTGGCAACGAAGAACTCGAGCAGGTCGTACTCCTTGGCGGTGAAGTTGACCGGCTCTCCGCCAACGAAGATGCTGCGCGAGGCAGGATCGATCTCGATGTTGCCCGCCTTGTACTGCGGAGTGACCCGCTCGCCCTCGGAGCGCTTGAGCAGGGCGCGGACCCTCGACAGCAGCTCGGGGATCTCGAACGGCTTGCGCAGGTAGTCGTCGGCGCCCGCATCAAAGCCGGTGACCACGTCTTGAGTCTCGGAACGCGCCGTGAGCATGAGGATCGGGGTGTCGTCGCCTCCGGCGCGCAGGGTACGGGCCACCTCGATGCCGTCCATCCCGGGCAGCATGATGTCGAGGATGATCAGGTCCGGCCGGAACTCGGCGGCACCGGCAAGCGCCGCCGGACCGTCACCGACACGCATGACGGTATAGCCGATGTGTCCCAACTCGAGCTCGACGAAGCGAGCGATGGTCGCATCGTCTTCGACCACCAGGATCTTGGCGCTCTCGGTCATCGTTTCCGCCTTACGGTCGCTCCCTGACATTCCCAGTTCTTCTCTCCCCGACGGGGAGCTCACCCAAGCAGCGCTTCCGCGATCTGCACCGCGTTGAGCGCGGCGCCCTTGCGAATCTGGTCTGCGACGACCCACATGGACAGACCGTTCTCGACCGTGGGGTCGACCCGCAGTCGGCCCACGTACGTGTCGTCGGTGCCCTCGAGCATCGCCGGCATGGGGTAGACCTTCTCGGCGGGCTGGTCGAGCATCGTGATGCCGGGGGCCGAGGACAGCGCCGCGCGGGCCGCATCGAGCGACACCGGGCCGGCGAACTCGACGTTCACGGCCTCGCTGTGGCAGCGAAGCACCGGCACGCGTACGCACGTGGCGTTCACGGCGATGTCGGGCGCGTGCATGATCTTCTTGGTCTCGACGACCATCTTCCACTCTTCCTTGGTCGACCCGTCCTCAAGGAACACGTCGATGTGCGGAATGCAGTTGAAGGCGATGCGGTGGGCGAACTGCTCCACGCGGATCTCCTGGCCACGCAGGTAGTCGGCAGACTGCGTGTACAGCTCGTCCATCGCGGCCTGTCCGGCGCCCGACGCGGCCTGGTAGGTCGCCACGACCACACGCGTGATGGGGGCGATGTCGTGCAGCGGCTTGAGCGCCACCACCATCTGGATGGTCGAGCAGTTGGGGTTGGCGATGACGCCGGAGTGCCATGCGACGTCTTCCGGATTGACCTCCGGCACGACCAGGGGCACGTCCTCGTCCATGCGAAACGCCGAGGAGTTGTCGATCATCACGGCGCCCGCCGAGGTGACCGCCTCGCGAAACGCCTTGCTGATGTCACCGCCGGCGCTGAACAGGGCGATGTCGACGCCCTCGAAGCTCGCCTCGGTCATCTCCTGGACCTCGAGCTCCCCGCCCTTGAACGGGAGGCGCTTGCCCGCCGAGCGGGACGAGGCGAGCGCGATCACGCGCTCGGCCGGGAAGTCGCGCTGCTCGAGAACCTTGAGCATCTCCACGCCCACCGCGCCGGTGGCACCGGCGACGGCGACCACGGGACGCTCGGGCATCTTCTTGTCCCAGGCCATGGCGCTACGCTCCCTGTCCGCAGGCGGGCGAGGACTCCGAGGAGACCTCGGTGTCGTCGAGTTCGAAGGCGGCGTGCAGCGCGTTGACCGCGGTGGCCACCTGGTCTGCCGAGATCACGCAGCTGATGCGGATCGGCGAGGTCGAGATCAGGTCGATGTTGACCTTGGCGTCGGCGAGAGTCTTGAACATCTTGGCCGAGATGCCCGGGTGCGTGCGCATGCCCGCGCCCACGAGCGAGACCTTGGCGATCGAGTCGTCCACGAGCCACGTGCGTGCGCCCAACTCGGCGACGAGCTCTTCAAGCGCGCGCTTGGCTCGGGGCATGTCGTCCTTGGGTGCGGTGAACGAGATGTCGGTGAGCCCGTCCTCGGAGACGTTTTGGATGATCATGTCCACGTTGACGTTGGCCTCGGCCAGCTTGCCGAAGACGTTGGCGGCCACACCGGGGTGGTCGGGCACGTCGCGGATGGTGAGCTTGGCCTCCGAGGTGTCGTGGGTGACTCCGGAGATGATCGCCTGTTCCATGGTGTCGTCGGCCTCCTTGACGATGGTGCCGGGTGCGTCGGTGAACGAAGAGCGGCAGTGGATGACCACGCCGTGGTTGCGCGCGAACTCGACGGAGCGCATCTGCAGCACGCCGGCGCCGCTCGCGGCCATCTCGAGCATCTCCTCGTAGGAGATGAGGTCGATCTTGCGGGCGGAGGGCACGATGCGCGGGTCGGCGGTGTAGACGCCGTCGACGTCGGTGTAGATCTCACAGACGTCGGCACCCACGCCGGCGGCGACGGCCACGGCTGTGGTGTCGGAGCCGCCTCGGCCCAGCGTGGTGATCTGGCCATCGGCGGTTGAGCCTTGGAACCCGGCGACTATGACGATCTTGCCTTCGGCCAGGGCGGCCTTCACGCGGTCTGCCCTCACCTCGGTGATCTTCGCCTTGCTGTGCACCGAGTCCGTGACGATGCCCACCTGCGACCCGGTGAACGAGATCGCCTCGTGCCCGGCGCCGTGGATCGCCATCGCGAGCAGAGCGATCGACACCTGCTCACCGGTGGACAGCAGCATGTCCATCTCGCGCTCGGGGGGCTCGGGACAGACAGCGCGTGCGAGCTCGACGAGCTCGTCGGTCACGTGCCCCATCGCCGAGACCACCGCGACCACGCTGTCACCCGCCTGCTTGCGGGCGATGAGGCGCGCGGCGACCGCGCGAATACGGTCGGTGGTGCCCACCGACGTGCCTCCGAACTTGGTGACGACCAGTGCCATGCGCGCCCCTCGTGCGGCCGTCCACCCACCTCAGGGTATGCGGGTGCCTGTGCCGCGCTCGTTAAGGTTTCTGCCCATAGTAGTGGGTCACGCGTGGGGGCGCCACCGCGAGCGTGCTCAGACCCGGTAGAAACCAAGCTCGCGCGCGGTCTCGCGCATCCTCGCCGACAGCCCGGCGAGCGCATCGTTGTAGAAGTGCTCGACCAGCGTGCCGCCGGAAAGCTCTCCAATGACCGCGTCCATGCGTCGGAGCGCATCGCGCATGACATCGAGCTCGCCGGACAAGTCCCTGCTCGTGTCCGACTCGAACACGAGCCGGCCCCTGACCACGCGAAACGGCGTGTCTTGGTCGGCGAAGTAGGAATCGAGCTCGGCCTCGACGTTGGCGGCCAACCGCGGTCCGCCCAGACGGCGGAAGCTCGCGAAGACGCCGTCGACGAGGGCAGCGAAGATGGCGCGTGCCTCCTCGGGCGCGACCTCGTCGGTGGCGATGTCCTCGAGCGGCGCGAGCGCGTCGACCTCCTCTTGCGCGATGGTGCTGAACACGCCCACCACGCGGGGATCGAACTGCGAACCGGAGCACCGATCGAGCTCCTGCAGCGCGAGTGAGACCGACATCCCCTTGCGGTAGGGGCGATCGGCGGTCATGGCCTCGAAGGAGTCAGCGACGGTGAGGATGCGCGCGAGCAACGGGATCTCTTCGCCGCGCAGACCCGCCGGGTAGCCCGAGCCGTCGTAGGCCTCGTGATGGTGGCGAACCACCGGCGTGATGGCCCACGGGAACGCGACCGGCTTCAAGATGTTCGCGCCGATGAGCGGATGGTGCCGCATCTGCGTCATCTCGTCGTCATCGAGGCGGCCCGGCTTGAGCAAGATGTCCTCGGCGACGCCGATCTTGCCGATGTCGTGCAGGTAGGCGGCCATCTCGAGCGCGACACGCTGATCGTGGGAGAGCTTCATGCGCTCGGCGATACGGACGGCGTAGTGCGCGACGCGGTCGGAGTGGCCGCGGGTGTAGGTGTCCTTGGCGTCGACCGCCGCGGCAAGCGAGCGCACCGTGGCGAGGTAGGCCTCCTGCAAGCTCGAGAACAGCTCGATGTTGCCCACCGCGATGGTGACGTGGTTCGCGATGGTCGACAGCAGGCGGACGTCGTCGCTGGTAAGCCGGTACGTGGGGTCGCTCGACCCGATGGTGATCGAGCCGATCGTCCCCTCCGCCGAGACGAGCGGCACGCACAGCGCGGCCTTGGCGCCGGTGATGGCGTCGATCTGGCCGTCGCCCGAGCCGGCGTCCGGATTGAAGATGAGCGGGCGCCCTTCTCGGACCACCCACTCCGACATCGACGAGCGCACCGCGCCGTCGGCGGCCGAGGCCACGCCGCGCAGGGCGCGGATGCCCAGCTCACCGGTCTCCTTGTCGCGGAGGACCACGTAGCCCAAGTCGAGGTCGAAGATCCTGAGCGCCGAGTCGAGCACCGAGCCCAGCAGCTCGTCCATGTCGAGCGTGGACCCCAGCGCTCGGCTCATCTCGTAGAGAGTGGCGAGCTCGAGGACCTTCTTGGTGAGAGACTCGGAACGCTCTCGCAGGGAGTCGGTCATGACGTTGAAGCTGTCCGCGAGCTCGGCGACCTCGCTCGCGCCCGCCACCTCGACCTTGGTGCTGAAGTCGCCGTCGGCGATGCGGCGCGCACCGGCGGCGAGCTCGACCAGCGGGTCTGACACGCGGCGCGCGACCCAACCGCCCAGGCCCACGAGCGCGACCACGGCGACGATCGACCACATGGCGATGAGATTGCGGGTCGTGGCCCCGGCCTGCGCCGAGACGTTCTGGCTGACCGCGGCCACCACGTAGCCAAAGCGTCGACCGCTGTCTTCGCCGGGCAGGCGGACCCGCTCGGACCAGAGCTGGTAGCGGCCACCCGGCACGCGCAGCCCCGCCGACGCACTCTGCTCGCGCGACGCCAGGCCCAGCATGCCGCCGATCTCCGGCGCCGGCGCCGTCAACGCCGACGACAGGCGCGCGCGCTGCTGGCGATTGAAACCGGGGCCGATCGCACACGCGATCCGGTTGCCCTGAGCGTCGTAGATGCAGTACGCGCTCCCCTCGCCCACGCCCAGCGACTCGAGGAACGCATCGTCGATGACCCGCGAGACGACCAGCGTGTACCCGTCGCGCCCCGATGAGACCGGGTAGAGCACGGAGAGCGCCGCGTCATCGCCCAGGCGCGAGAGCGTGGTGCGGGGCCGACCATAGCCCCATGCCCCGTCGTCCCCAAAGGGTCGCGCGCCGTAGTTGACGCCCGGAGCGCCCGTGATGGCGGCAACCCGCCCCTGGGGGTCGAGCAGCATCATCGAGTCGAATCCCAGGTTCGTGTTCTCGACGACCACGGCCGCCCGCATCGCAGGCTCATCGAGTTGGGCGACGCTCGACCGAAGTCCGCCGTCGGCCACCGCGATGCGCGCCATGCGCTCCATCTGGGTGGCGTACTCCGAGACGCTGACGGCGAGCGTGTCGGTGGAGTCGCGAGCGACCTCGGACACCCACCGATCGGTGAGGTCTTGCAGGAAGTAGACGGCCACGAACGTGGCGACGATACCCACGACCACCGAGGCCGCGAGCAGCGGATAGACGATCTGACCATACAGGTGTGAACCGAAGAGCGACTTTCGCTTCATCGATCCCCCGCGGTATTCATCGGGGCATACCCTGCCTTCTCCATCGCACGAGCGGCATCCTGCCGGATGGCCCACTCGATGAACTTGCGTGCCTCTTGGTTCGAATGCGGCCCGGTCACGACCGCAAGCTCACGCGACAAACGATACGTGTGCGCCGACAGCGAATCCAGACTCGGCTTGACTCCCCGTATCGCGATCAACGCGACGCGCGCGTCATCGACCATCGCATGGCCCGCCGAGAAGTAGCCGATGGCCCCCGGGGTGCGCGCGATCGCTTCATGCACGTCACCCTCATTAGAGAGGATCACCGTGCCGTCGGAATAGGTGACGCCACTGAACACGTCGTCGGTAAGCACGTCCTTTGCCGAGTTGTCCGACGCGAGGTCGATTGCCACGATCGGGAGGTCGGGGCCGCCAAGCTCGCGCCAGTTGTCGATCCGGCCGGAGTAGATGTCGCGCAGCTGCCCGACGGTCAGGGTGTCGATGCCAACGCCGGGGTGCACGCCAAAGGCGATCGCATCAGTGGCCAGCGGGACATACCGCAAGCCGTACAGCCGCTCCGGCCCCTCCAACGTGCGTGAGACCGCGCCGATGTCGATGGCGCCATCACGCACACCCAGGACACCGCCCGATGACGGGACACCCTCGAGGAACACGAAGCGCACGTCATCCTTGTGTGGGTAGACCGCAGCGAGCTGCTTGAGGAGTTCGAGCGAAGGATCGGAGCCCGAGATGCGGACGGCCGGGCGATCGGCCGGCACGTCGGAGGTGCTCGCACTGCAACCCTGCGTGCCCAGAAGGGCCGCGAGCACCAGTGCGGCGAGGAGTATCGAGTTGACGACCTTCACCCCGCCACCCCCTTGTCCTGCTCGCTTCGCCGCACCTCCGGCTGATTATACGCACTGCGGGCCCCGAGGTAGCCTCGGAGCCCGCAGTTGAAGTGCATAGCGTGTGGCGTCTAGCCGCAGCGCTTCTCCACGTACGCGAGATAGCGGTCGACCTCGGCCTGGATCAGCTCGAGGAGCTCGGCGTTCTCAGGCTTGAACAGGTGCTTGAAGCGGCCCTGCGGCTTGAGGAACTCCTCGATCGGCTTCTTGTTGGCGACCTTGACGGTCTGCTTCCACTCGCCGTTCTCGACCTCGAACAGCGGCCAGAATCCGGTCTGCACGCCCAGCTTGGCGATCTGGATCGACTGGTTGGGCAGGGTGCGCCAGCCACGCGGGCACGGCGACAGGATGTTGATGAACGCCGCACCCTCGGTGTTGAAGGCCTTCTCCGCCTTGGCGGTGAGGTCCTTCCAGTGGCTCACGGACGCCTGAGCGGCATAGGGCACACCGTGATCGGCGATGATCGACGTGAGGTCCTTGCGGCGCTGGAGCTTGCCCTGCTGCGCCGAGCCGACCTCGGAGGTCGTGGCCCACGCACCCAGCGGCGTCGCGCTCGAGCGCTGGATGCCGGTGTTCATGTACGCACCGTTGTCGTAGCAGACGTAGACCATGTCGTGCCCGCGCTCCATGGCGCCGGACAGCGACTGCAGGCCGATGTCGTAGGTGCCGCCGTCGCCGCCGAAGGCGACGAACTTGACCTTCTTGTCAGCCGGGATCTTGCCGGCGCGCTGCAGGCCCTTGAAGGCCGCCTCGACGCCGGACACGGTCGCGGCCGAGTTCTCGAAGGCGTTGTGGATGAACGGGGTCTTCCACGACGAGTACGGATAGATCGTGGTGGACACCTCGAGGCAGCCGGTCGCGCACCCGGCGACGACCGGGTTCTCGCCCGCGGCGAGCAGGACCTGGCGCACCGCGATCGACGCGCCGCAACCGGCGCACAGGCGGTGGCCGCCGGCGAGGCGGTCAGGGATGTGAGTGAGCTCCTTGAGCGTTGCCATGTGCGTCCCTCCTATCGGGTGCCGAGGTACTGCATGCCCGTAGGCTGAGCAGCACCCGATGCGATGTCGGACAGGTCGGCGAACACGCTCTCCATGAGCTCGAGGCGCACGTCCGCGCCGCCGAGGCCGTAGACGTAGTTGACGACCGGGATACGCTCCGCGGCGTCGTAGAGCGCGCTGCGGACCTCGAGGTAGAGCGGACCACCCTCGGCGCCGAAGCTCTCCGAGCGGTCGAGCACGGCGACGGCCTTGACGCCCTTGAGGGCGGCACGCAGCTCGGCGGCCGGGAAGGGACGGAACACGCGGACCTTGAGCACGCCGGCCTTCACGCCCTGGTTGCGGAGCTGGCGGGCCACGTGGCGCGCGTTACCGGCGGTCGAGCCGATGCACACGATCGCGATCTCGGCGTCCTCCATGCCCCAGCCCTCGACAACGTCGAACGGACGGCCGGAGAGCTTCGAGAACTCGGCTCCCACCTGCTTGATGACGGCGAGCGAGGCGTCGATGGCCTGGCGCTGCTGCTTCTTGAACTCGAAGTAGGGGCCGCCCAGACCGGCGAAGTTGCCGTGGCTCACGGGGGTGTCGGTGTCGAGCAGTGCGTTGACCGGCACGTACTCGCCCACGAAGCCCTTGACCGACTCGTCGTCCATGACCTCGGCGCGATCGATCGAGTGGGTGGTGATGAAACCGTCGAGCGTGGTCATGACCGGCAGCATCACGTCAGGGTGCTCGGCGACACGAACGGACATGATCGTGTTGTCGTAGGCCTCCTGCGCGGTCTCGGCGAAGTAGATGATCCAGCCGGTGTCACGGGCGCCCATGATGTCGCCGTGATCGCAGTGGATGTTGATCGGCGCGGCCAGTGCACGGTTGGTGTTGGCCATGACGATGGGGAGACGCAGACCGGCGGCGATGTGGAGCTCTTCCCACATGTACGCGAGGCCCTGCGAGCAGGTCGCGGTCATGACGCGGGCACCGGCGGCAGAAGCACCGACGGCGGCGCTCATCGCGGAGTGCTCGGACTCGACGGTGACGTACTCGGTGTGCACGCGGCCGTTGGCCACGAACTTGGCGAACTCCTCGACGATGGTCGTCTGGGGAGTGATGGGGTACGCGGGAACGACGTCGGGGGCGCACTGGCGCATGGCCTCGGCGACGAGGACGTTACCGGTGGTGGCTACCGTCTTCTGATCCGCCATCTACTCCACCTCCTTGAGTTCGCAGCCCTCGGGAACCATCTCGATGGCGCTCTTGCCGAACTTGGGGTTGGTCGGGCACTCCTGGGCGCAGATACCGCAGCCCTTGCAGTGGTCGTAGTCGAACGCGACGACCTTCTCGTCCTCGACGATCACCGAGGAGTCGGGGCAGAAGATCCAGCACAGCATGCACTGGGTGCACACCGCGTCGTCGCGGTACGGGCGCTCGCTGCGCCAGCCGCCCACGTTGTAGTCGTGGCTGTTGCCACCCTCGGGGATGACGGCGCCACGCGGGAACTCATCGGCCTTCCACTCATTCACACGGGAGATGTCCCATTTCATGCCACGGTCACCTCCTGGAACGCACGGTCGACCGCCGCGAAGTTGGCGTCGATCATCTCTTGGCCAAACTTCTTGGCGAGGTTCTTGGCGAGCAGGCCCTTGAAGACCTCGACGTCGATGACGCCGGCCACGCTGATCATGGCGCCCACGATGGGGGTGTTGGGGATGTCGCGCTTGATGGTGTCGAGCGCGATACCGCTCGCGTCGACGGCTGCGACCTTGACGGTGTCGGCGACCTTGAGGACGCGCTTGACGTCGGCGGCCGGCGAACACGTGTTGACGATGATCACGCCATCGTCCTTGAGGCCCTCGGTGACATCCACGACGTCGAGGAGCGACTCATCGAGCACGACGACGACGTCAGGGAACTCGATGTTGTTGTGGATCTCGATCGGCTGGTCGCTGATTCGGGTGAACGCCTTGATCGGCGCACCCATGCGCTCCGGACCGTACTCAGGCATGGCCTGCATGTACTGGTCCGCCGACAGGGCGGTCTCCGCGACGACCTTTGCGGCCGTGACGGCTCCCTGTCCGGCGCGCGCGTGCCAACGGATCTCCGTCAGCTTCTGCATGGCGCCCCCTTTCCTACTCACGAATACGTGACCCCGTCACGGGTGCGACAGGGGTTCGTACAGGATAGAGGCGACCCTCGCCCCAAGCCGCGTACGGCACACCGGTGGCGGTGTGCGGCGTCCGAGTCTCGGTGAACGGCAGACAGAAACTGCCAAATCCATCTCTGAGAGGGTTCGAGCGCCGTGCATGATTGCTACGACGCGAGCGCGAGAAGTCCTGCCTCTACATCTCGCGGCGTGCTTCGAGTGCCCTGCCGAGGGTGACCTCGTCGGCGAACTCGAGGTCTCCTCCCACCGGCAGACCGCTCGCGATGCGCGTGACGCGGATGCCCAATGGCTTGATGAGACGGGCAAGGTAGAGCGCGGTGGTCTCGCCCTCGACGTTGGGGTTGGTCGCGAGGACGACCTCCGTGACCTCCTCGGTGCCCAGGCGCGCGATGAGCTCACGGATGCGCAGCTGCTCCGGACCGATGCCGTCGATGGGCGAGATCGCGCCATGCAAGACGTGATAGGTGCCGCGGAACTCGCCCGTGCGCTCGATGGCCGCAAGGTCGCGCGGCTCCTCGACCACACAGATCGCCCCTGGCTCCCGCTTGGAGTCCGAGCAGATCTCGCACAGGTCGCCCTCGGCGAAGTTGAAGCAGCGCGGGCAGAAGTGGATGGCGTGCTTGACCTCGACGATGGCGGCCGCCAGGCGCTCGGCGGTCGCCACGTCGGTGGTCAGCATCCAATATGCGATGCGCTGCGCGCTCTTGGGGCCCACGCCGGGGAGGCGTTCGAGCTCCTCGAGCAGACGCGCGATGGGCGACGGGTAGCGCATGGGTTACATGAGCCCCGGGATGTTGACGCCGCCGGTGACCGCAGCCATCTTCTGGTTGGCGAGCTCCTGCGCCGAGCGGATCGCCTCGTTGACCGCGGCGGTGACCATGTCCTCGAGAAGCTCGACATCGGCGGGGTCGACGGCCGACGGATCGATCTTGACGCTCTTGAGCTGCATGTCGCCGGTGAGAACGACCTTGACCGTGCCGCCGCCGGCCGAAGCCTCGACGGTCTCGCTCTTGAGCTCCTCTTGCACCGCAGCCATCTTGGTCTGCATCTGCTGGGCCTGCTTCATCATCTTCTGGAAGTTCACTTACTCGTCCTCTCCTTCAGGTTCCGGTTCGTGGGGCAGCTCGGCGACGACGCTCGCGCCAAGCGACTGGAGCATACTCTCGACGCCTCCGGCGGCCGGCGCGGGTGCCGGGGCCGACGGGGTGTGCTCGGTGTAGGGCTCGTTCATGCCGGTCGCGGTCTCGTAGTACTCGGGGAGCGGACCATCGTCGACCGGTGCGGCCTCGGGCGCCACGTCCACCCGAGCGGGCGCGGGCGTGGGCTCGACCGGCATCGCGGGACGAACGCCGCCGCGGCCAAGCTGGAAGCGGAACGCCGGCGGCGTGCCGAACACGCGGCCCAGCGCGCTTCGCAGCAGGTCGCGATTCTCGGGGTCCTCGGCCATCTGGAGCGCGAAGGCCTGGTCGGCCGGGAACTCGATGACCAGGGTGGTCCCGTCGCTGTCGACGTCGACCTCGACGCTCGAGAACGCCATGGCGCGCGCCGGCTTCATGCGCTTGATCTCGAGCAGCACCGCCTGCCAGTTGCGGCGCGCCGATGCGCGGTCGAGCGGGCCTGCGTCGCGCACGGGCGCGATCACGGGCTCGGGTTCGGCGGCGGGCTCGGGGGCGGGTGCGGGGGCGGTCGCCGGCGAAGGCGCCGGGGCGGGTGCAGGTGTGGCGGCGGGCGCCGGCGCAGGTGCAGGGGCGGGCGCAGGCGCCGGGGCAGGTGCAGGTGCGGCCGCCGCGGCAGGCGCGGGTGCCGGAGCCGCCGCGGCGTAGGTGACGCCACCCAGCTCGAGCGCTTCGATCCGCTCGGCGAGGGCCGCGATCGTCATCTCGCCCTGCGGGCGCGCCATACGGGTGAGCGCGACCTCGATCGACAGGCGCGGGTCGCTCGACCAGCGCATCTCGGAGGCGAGCTCGCCCAGCAGGTCGATGACGCGCGCGAGCCGGTCAGGGCCGCCGAACTCGGCGGACTGGGCATGGAGCTGTGCCATCTCGTCGGCAGGGCGGTCGACCACGCCGTCGGCGTCACCGATGGCGGCCACGACGAACAGGTCGCGCACGTGTGCGGTGAACTCGCGCACGAGCTCCGCGAGGTCGGTCCCGGACTCGGCCTGGACCGCGACCCAGCGAAACGCGCCGGCGATGTCGCGCCGAGCGATGAGCCCGCCGATCTCGAACAGCTGCGCCGAGTCGACCTCGCCGAACAGCCCCTCGACGTCGTCGACGGTGACCTCCCCGCCCGTGAAGGCGGCGAGCTGCTCGAGCGTGGTGATCGCGTCGCGCATGCCGCCGTCGGCGTGGCGGGCGATGAGCGTGAAGGCTCCTCGGTCGACCTTGAAGCCCTCGCTCTCGGCGATGAAGCGCAGACGGTCTGCGATCTCGTCGAGGCTGATGCGGTGGAAGTCGAAGCGCTGGCAGCGCGAGTGGATGGTGTCGGGCACCTTGTGCGGATGGGTGGTGCACAGCACGAACACCACGTGCGACGGCGGCTCCTCAAGCGTCTTGAGCAGCGCGTTGAACGCCGCCGTGGACAGCATGTGCACCTCGTCGATGATGTAGACCTTGTACTTGCCGCGCGTGGGCGCGAACTGCACGCGGCCGATGATCTCCTCGCGAACGGCGTCGACACCGGTGTTTGAGGCGGCGTCGATCTCACGGACGTCGGGGTGCTGCCCCTCGGAGATGTCGATGCAGCTTTGGCAGGTGCCGTCCGGCTCGGCGGTGGGGCCGTGCTCGCACAGCAGCGCCTTGGCGAGCAGGCGCGCCGACGTGGTCTTGCCGGTGCCGCGCGGGCCCGTGAACAGGTACGCGTGCGCGACCGAGCCCTCTCCCACCGCGTTGCGGATGGTGCGCTCGATGTGCTGCTGACCCACCACGTCGTCGAACGTGGCCGGGCGGTACTTTCGGTACAGAGACTGGTGCGCCATCAGGCCGCGGTCCCCTTTGGTGGAGTGGTGACAGGTCTGCCGAGGAGTATACCGCCGAGGACAGACACCGAAAGACGCAACGAAGCGCGCCGAGCGGGCCCGGACGCTCGGCAGAGGCCGCTTATGGCTGCTGCCTTCCGGCCCTGACCAGGTTCACGACATACCGCCGTCCGAACCCGCTCGACGCGCTTCACGCGAGGGCACAGTATACGCGCCCGAGAGCCCAGCGTCACCCGTCCACTCCGCCATCGGTACCGCCCGTCGCGTGATGACGCCGCTACCGCCGCTCGGTGGGAACACTCCCCCAATAGACAGACGCGCCTGGTGTGGGGGAATCGCCGGGCGCCATCGTCCATCCCTTCACGCAAGGAGGCGTTCGATGGACATGTTCGACCGCGATACGCTCATGGCTCTCGCCAGCCACACCGGCTGGCCCTCGGTCTCGATGTACCTGCCCACCCACCGATCAGGGGTCGAGAAGGAGCAGGACCGCATTCGGCTCAAGAACCTGTGCCGCTCGACCTGCGATCGCCTGGCGGACTCCGGGATGCGCCCCGCCGATGTGGACTCGTTCTGCGGACGAGTGATGGCCCTCGTGGACGACTCGTCGTTTTGGCGCGATGCGCGTGACGGCCTCGCGATCTTCCTGTCGGCCGACCTGTTCGAGGTCATGAAGCTCGATGCGCGCGTCCCGGAGCACTCCGTGGTGGGTGACCGGTTCTACCTGCGCCCGCTCATGGCTGCCCACCGAGGTGACCAGCGCTTCTTCGCGCTCGCCATCGACCGCAACGGCTCGCGGCTGTTCCGCGGCGACGGCGCCTCGATCGAGCAGATCGCGCTCGACGGCGTCCCCGGCTCGCTCGCCGACGAGCTGCGTTTCGACGAGACCCAGCAGTCCATCCAGTACTCGAGCGTGCCGGCACCCGCGCAGGCAGCGGGCGGAGGACGGCCCACCGGCGCGATCTTCCACGGCCACGGAGGCGAGAAGGACACCGACAAGATCAACCTCGAGCGCTACCTGCGCAAAGTCGAGGCCGCCGTGTCGAAGATCTGCGCCGCCGAGACACCCGTTCCGCTCGTGCTTCTGGGCGTGGACTACGAGGTCGCCGCGTACCGCGGACTCAGCTCGTGCCCGGCGCTTGCCAGCGAGTGCGTGATCGGCGCGACCGACGAACTCACCCCGTACAAGATCCACGCCGCGGTGCTGCAGGCGCTCGAGCCCCGATTCGCCGCGATGGTCCAGACCGAGCTCATGGAGCTCACCGAGAAGGAAGGCTCGCCGCTCGCGAGCCACGACCTGGTCGAGATCGTCTCCGCAGCGGCGTCCGGGCGCGTGAAGACCCTGTTCTTCGACGACGGCGTGGGGCCGTTTGGCACCTTCGACAGAGATGCGTTCACCGTCGAGGCGTTGTGCGCCGACGCCCCACGGTTCCTGCGCGAGGGCGCCCAGCCGATGGACTCGGCGAGCACCGGCGACTGCGGGTGGGACCTGATCGACCTGGCCGCCGCTGAGACGGCGTTGCACGGCGGAGACGTGCACGCGTTCACCGGCGAGGACGCACCCGTCCACGGCGTTGCGGCCGTGTTCCGCTACTAGCGATCACCGCACGCGCCGCGACCCCCGTCCGGACGCGGCGCAGGCACGAGGCAGGCCGCCCGGAAAGGCGGCCTGTCCGCGTTCCAGGGGCCGATGCGAGTCCGGCTATTCGCATCCACCCTCGCCCTGCGCGCGGGGCGAACCCGTGCGGTCCGCCACCCAGTCGCGTACGGCCTGCGTGTCCCACGAGTACCCGTTCTTCACTTCCTTGATGGGCTGCGCGAGCTCAGCCGAGGTGACGCCGAACTGCGCCACGAACTCCTGCGCCGGGATCCCGGTCGCCTGGGAGACCTCGGCCATCGTCATGTAGCCCTTGATGAGCGCGACGTCGAAGGTGCCGGTGCCGCCGGCGGACACGGGGGCGGTCGACGGCGTCGCGCCCGCCTCCCCCGCGGTGGCAGCAGGCGCCACCCCCGCCTGCACGGCCAACGCCGGCTTCACGATCTCCATCGCACCCACCGCGACGGAGAACGCCACCACTCCCACGATGATGCCGGCGGTCACGCCTGCGAGCCGCGCCGGCGCGAGTGACGCGCCGGACCGGTTCTCGAACCGCAGCGCGTCGGCCTTGGGGCACACCGCGACGCACTCCGCGCAGGAGATGCACTCGGAGTCGACCACCGCATCGGCGGTGCTGACCTCGATGTTGACGGGGCATGCCTTGTCGCAGGCACCGCAGTCGACACACGCATCGGCGTGCCGCACCACTCGGAAGATGCCCACCTTGTTGAAGAGCCCGAGAAACGCGCCCATCGGGCAGAGGTACTTGCAGAAGAAGCGGTCGTAGATGAACGAGCCGGCGAGCGAGACGGCGAGCACCAGGGTGCCAACGCCCACGGACGTGAACAGCTCGGCCGAGGTGAGGTGATGGTAGGCGACCCACGGGTCGTACGGCCTGATCATGAGCGAACCCGTGAACCACGCGAGCCAGGTGAAGACGCCAAAGACCAGGTACTTGATGAACCGGGCGGGAACGTCGACCGCCCGCGGGATCTCGCGGCGCACGAAGCCCAGCTTGTCGCGAAGTACGCCGAAGATCTCCTGGAGGGTGCCCAGCGGGCAGAACTGGCCGCAAAACGCCCTGCCGAACACGACGTTGACCCCTACCGCGAGCCCCAGCAGCACGAAGCTGCCCACCGCCACCCGCTTGAACATCTCGCCGCTTGCAAGCAGCGCCCACAGCGACTCGACGCCACCAAACGGGCACAGCGCGTCGACACCCACGAGCCTGAGCTCAGGCGCCTTCTGATGGAGCAGTCCTATCACCGTGCTCACGGCGAGCACGGTCAGCAGCACCGACCATCTCACCACGTGGAAACGCGCACGGCTGGCAGACCTGCCTTGGGTGGCACCCATCGAGGAATCCCCCTTCGTCTCGGCCGTGGATTCGGCCGTTCGTCTTCAGAGGGGACGATAGAGCGCGCGCATGCACCGCGATTGAACGCGGCGTGAACAACCGATGAACGCCGCGTGCTGCCTAGTCGCGCTTGGCCGCCTCGACCGCCGCCTCGATCTGGGCGAGCTCCTCGGCGGGGTCTTGCACTGCCGGCTTCGCTTTGGCCGCGCGCCGCGACTGGAACCAGTGATACACGGCCGGGATCAGCGACAGCGCGAGCACGATCATGACGCCGAACTCGAGGTTCTCGCGCACGAAGGGGATCTGCCCGAAGAAGTAGCCGGCGCCCAGGAACAGCCCCACCCACGCGAAGGTGCCCGCGATCGAGAACGCGAGGAATCGCGGGTACGACATGCGGCCCACGCCCGCCATGAACGGCGCGAAGGTGCGGATGATCGGGAAGAAACGGGCGATGGTGATGGTCTTGCCGCCGTGCTTGTCGAAGAACGCGGCGGTCTGATCGACGTACTCGCGCTTCACGAAGCGGCCCGACGCGACCATCTTGGCGCCGAGCGTGCGACCGATCAGGTAGTTGAAACTGTCGCCCGCGATGGGGGCGATCAGGCAGACAGCGAGCAGGATCCTGATGTCGAGCGTGCCCGCGCCGGCCAGCACACCGGCGGTGAGCAGGAGTGAGTCGCCCGGGAGAAACGGCGTGACGACGAGGCCGGTCTCGGCGAACAGGACGCCGAAGAGGATCGCGTAGATCCACACGCCGTACTGCGCAGCAAGATCGCCCAACACCACATCGAGGTGCAGGAACATGTTGAACAGGTTGGCGATGAGATCCATGAACGGGCTCCGTGGACAGTGGGCTGAAGTACGGGGAGCATACCGCATGGCCGGTCCCACTCGGCCGGTATGGGTAGATTGCTATCGAACCGACGAACAGTGGAAGGCGGCACGTGAACACCTACTCATCCTCCGCGCATGAGGCCCGCATGGCCGAGTGGTTCGCGGCGGTGTCGAAACGACGCTCCCGCAGGACCTACGACGGGCACCACGTCGACGCACGACTCCTCGACACCCTGGCCGAAGCGTGTGAGGGATTCCGTCCCTATCCTGACGCCCGAGTCGAGCTCATCCCCGACCCGGGCGCCGACGTGTTCACCGGCATCATGGGCAGCTACGGCAAGGTGAGCGGGGCTCCGCACGTGCTGGTCGTGATCGCCGACACCGCGTCGAGGGAGTCCCAGCAGCACGCCGGATACGCGGGCGAGGCCGCGATCTTGGAGGCCACCGTCTTGGGCCTGGACACGTGTTGGGTGGGCGGCTTCTTCGACCAGCGCAAGGCCACCGCCTTGGTCGAGCTCACACCCACCGAGCGAATCGTGGCGGTCTCACCCGTGGGCCATGCGACCGCCGCCATGAGCGGAACCGACAAGACCATGCGCGGCATGGCCGGCTCGCATCGCAGAAAGCCCCTCGAGCAGATAGCCGAAGGCGTCGCTGCGTGGCCCGCGTGGGCCCAGGCGGCAGCCGAATGCGCACGCCTCGCCCCGTCGGCGGTCAACCGCCAGCCGTGGCGGTTGAGGCTCGACGACACAGCGCTGGTCGTCGCGCGCGACAACGCACTCGAGACTCCCAAGGTCACCAAGTCGCTCGACTGCGGCATCGCGATGCTGCACGCTGAGCTTGGTGCGCGCAGCGTGGGCACACACGGACGCTGGACCCCCGGACACGGTGGTCTGGAAGTCGCCAGATTCATCCCGGAGGAGACCTCGTGAACGAAGCCGAGCCCGCGTCCCGTCCCACCGCACGTGTATGGATCCGGCGTATAGCGCTCGCGTTGGCGGTCGTGGCTGCCGTCGCTTTGGGCGCCTTCGTGATCTGGGGTCTCACGCCCCTGGGTCCCTCGGAACAGGCGCTCGCGGCGATGAAGGGCGGCGGCGGGGTCTCGGTCACCGAGACCGGACACTCCATCGAGTTCGCTCCCGAGGGCGCCGCCAAGAGCGCGCTGCTGTTCTACCCGGGCGGCCACGTGGACGCCCGATCGTACGCGCCGCTCGCCACGCGCATCGCACGAGACGGCTACCTCGTGGTGATCGCGAAGATGCCGCTGTCGCTCGCAGTGCTCAAGCCCGGTGCTGCCAGGCGCATCATCGACGAGCATCCCGAGGTCGCGACCTGGGCGATGAGCGGGCACTCGCTGGGCGGCGTGATGGCCTCGGCGTTCACCGCCAAAGACGACCGCGTCGGCGGTCTCGTGCTCATGGCGTCCTATCCCACCGAGGATCTGAGCGGCCTGGGGATCGCGTGCGTAAGCCTTGCCGGCACCCGTGACACGGTGCTCGACCAGGCCGCGTGGCGCGACTCCGAGTCGCTGCTGCCGCCGGACTCACTCAAGCAGGTGGAGGGCGCCAACCACGCGCAGTTCGGGTCGTACGGCGATCAGCCGGGTGACTCGGCGGCGACGATCAGCCCCGAGGCGCAGTGGACGATCACCGCCCAGGCGGCCGACGAGGTGCTGCAGAAAGCCGCGACCGTCAAGCGATGACCCGGCGGACTAGAGCATCCGCGAGGTGAGCCGGGCGAGCGCGTTGCGGAAGTGCACGAGCCGGCCTTCGTCGTGCATCGAGTCGGAGGTGACCCGGCGGCACCGGGCGAGGTCCTCCTCGAACAGCGCGTCTTGCGCCGCGGCCACGCCCTCGTCGTAGAAGAACACCGAGAGCTCGTCGTGCAGCATGAAGCTGCGGATGTCGACGTTGGTGGTGCCGAGCACCGCGATGCGGCCGTCGATGGTGAGCGCCTTGCAGTGGAAGAATCCCGCCTCGTACTGGTACGCGCGCCCACCTGCGTGCGTGAACGCGTGCAGGTACGAGAACGCGGCGTACCACGCGAGCTTCTTGTCGGGATGCGCGGTCATCATGAACCGCACGTCCACGCCTGCGAGCGACTGCGACACCATCGCATCCATCACGCCCTGATCGGGCACGAAGTACGGCGACTGCATCCACACCCGCGAGTCCGCCGACGCGATGCCCAGCACGAACGCCTGACGGATCGCCTCCCACTGGCTCTCGGGACCCGAGATCGCCACCTGCGCCCACACGAGCTCACGAGGGTCGGCCGCCTCCGGCTCCCCGAAGTACGCCTCCGAGAAGAGGTCTTCGGTGGTGACCTCGTACCAGCGCTGACAGAACAGCCGCTGCATCTCCAGGACCAGTGGACCGCCGAACCGCAGGTGGGTGTCGCGCCACGTCTCGAAACGCGAACCGCCGTCGACGTACTCGGCGCCCATGTTCATGCCGCCCGTGTAGGCGACCGATCCGTCGATGACGGCGATCTTGCGGTGGTTGCGATAGTTGATCTTGTGCCACTGCGCGGCGTCGGCGCGCACGTGCGCTCCGGCCGCCTCGAGCCGTCGCAGCCCACGCTTCGAGAACGGCAGCGAGCCCACCCAGTCGTACAGGACACGTACCTCGACGCCCTCGGCGACCTTGTTCTCGAGCAGGTCGCAAAAGCGCCTGGTGAGCGCGTCGTCCTCCCAGATGAAGTACTCCAGGTGCACGTGGTGGCTGGCGGACTCGATGTCTTTGTAGAGCCGCTCGAACTTCTCGGCGCCGCTTGCCAGGATCTCGAGGTGTGCGCAGGGCACAGGGCGCGTGCCGTTCTGCGTCTGGATCGCGCGTGCGATGCGGGTGGCCAGCGGATAGTCCGCCAGCGCGGCGGTGGCCTGCTGCGCGAAGCGCTCGTACAGCGGGCGGACCACGCGGTGGCCACGCTCGCGCGACTCCTGGCGGCGCCGGTTGCGACGCCCCAGCCGACGCCAGTTGCGGCCAAAGAGGAAGTACAGCACGAGCCCCAGGCCGGGGAGCATGATGAACACGAGGATCCACGCGAGCGTGGTGGAGGGGTCACGCTCCTCATAGATGAGCGTGAGCACGATGGCGATGACCGCGATGTAGAACACCACGCTCAGGATCTGGAGATCTTGCACTAACGTCAGCGTCACGCGGGAGCCCCCTGCGCCGGTGAACATCTGCCTGCGAGTCTACCTGACGGCACGTGCGCGGGGCCCTCGCGAGCACGATTGTGGGCGCGGCCCTATACTGAGCACATGACATTCAGTGAATTGGGACTCTCAGAAGACATCCTGGCCGCCGTCGAGGCGCTGGGATTCACCACTCCGACGCCGGTACAAGAGCAGTCGATCCCGCTGGTCCTTGAGGGCCGCGATGTGGTCGCCGCCGCCCAGACGGGCACCGGCAAGACCGCCGCATTCGCGCTGCCGCTCATGCAGCGCATCGGTTCGGGCGCCAAGGCACCCACCGCGTTGGTGGTCACGCCAACGCGTGAGCTCGCCACGCAGATCGAGCGCGTCGCCTCAGCCGTCGCCAAGCACACGGACCAGAAGGTCGCGGTGGTGGTCGGCGGCATGAAGTACGGGCCGCAGGTGGCCAAGCTCAAGGCGGGCGTCGACGTGCTGGTGGCGACACCGGGCCGGCTGATCGACCTGGTCGAGCGCAAGGACGTCGACCTGTCGCAGGTGCGCGTGCTCGTCCTCGACGAGGCCGACCGCATGCTCGACATGGGCTTTTGGCCCAGCGTCCGCCGCATCCTGGGCTTCTTGCCCAAGGAGCGCCAGAACCTGCTGTTCTCGGCCACGCTCGCCGAGGAGATCACACAGCTCGTGAGCCGCATGCTGCACGACCCGGCCTACGTCGAGATCGCCCGCAAGGGCACCACCGCCGAGGGCATCGAGCAGGGCATCATGCCGGTCGAGCAGTCGCAGAAGCCCGAGTTGCTCGCAGCGCTCATCCGCCAGCGCGGCGCGGACCGCGTGCTCGTCTTCACCCGCACCAAGAACCGTGCGGACCTGGTGGAGACGATCCTTCGCAAGGACAACTTCAACGTCGCGGTCATGCATGCCGACCGCTCGCAGTCGCAGCGTGACAGCGCGCTCGAGGACTTCCGGCGCGGCAAGGTGGACGTGCTGATCGCCACCGACATCATCGCCCGCGGCATCGACATCTCCGACATCGACCACGTCATCAACTACGACGTCCCCGAGAACCCCGAGGACTACGTGCACCGCATCGGCCGCACGGGCCGCGCCGGGGCCAACGGCTACGCGCTCACCCTCCTGGGACCCGACGAGATGACGCAGTTCCGCGAGATCGAGTACCTGCTGGGCAAGATCCTGCCGGTCCAAGACCTCGAGGGCTTCCCCTACCGAGACGGCCGCATCGTGCCGTTCGAGGGACGGCCCGTGAAGAAGCAGCAGCGTTCGGCGTTCGGCGGTCGAGTGATGGGTCGTCGCGGACGCCGGTAGGCGGTCGCCGCCCGCGGGCGGAACCCACTTCACAACACAAACGTAAAAGGCCCCGCTCATCGGCGGGGCCTTTCGTGTCTGGTGGTGATGGGTGCCGCGCGTCTACTTGACCGTCACGTAGCGCGGGCTCGTGTTGGTGGGTGCGTGCAGCGTGTCGCCGCTGACGGAGCCCACGAGCTTCCACTTGCCGGCGGACGGCAGCGAGAAGCGCACGATATAGCGCGTGTACGTCGAGTAGTTGTAGTTGAGGCCGTACACCGTCTTGCGCGCGACCCACTTGCCGCTCTCGTAGCGGTAGCCCACGATCTTGACGGTCCGCTGGCCCTGCGTGTGCCGCGGCTTGAGGAACCCGGAGCTGGTGAAGTAGGTGCCCTTCGCCACGCTCGACGGAGCGCTCGGCGCGCTCAGGTACGCGCGCGGGGTGACCATGCGGCCCAGGCTCTCGGCGGGCTTGTAGTCGCGGTCGCCGTCGAAGAGCACGCGGTAGACGGTCTGGCGCGTGGGGCGCACCGTCGCCTTGAAACGGCCGAACTCATCGGTGGTTGCCTGTGTGACGGTGGTCCAGGTCTTGGAACCGTAGGGCAGGGCTTGGACTTTCACGGTCTTCGAGGCGAGTACCGCCTTGTCGACAACGCGGCTCACCGTGCCGGTCATCACAGCGCTACCCGCATACACACACGTCGACGGGCCGCCAAAGGTGACCTGCGTGGCGGCGGCACCCTTCTCCCACTGGAGCTGGTACTCACCTGCGCCGGCGTAGGCGCTCACGTCGAGGAAGAACTTGTTCGTGACGCCCGCCTCGTAGGTCAAGACCTCGGGATAGCCGGAGGACACCGACGAGGCCACAAACGCCTCGTTGCCATAGATCGTCTCGGTGCCGGGCTTGAAGAGACGCAGGTCGAAGTCGGTGGTGGTCGCATCCGCGGTCATCGTGACCTGGATCGACTGTCCCGCGACCAGGTCGATCGCGTACACGTCGTCGAGGTCGTCGAGCGCGTCGAGCGTGCTCGTCACCGTGTGAGACACGGGTAGCGGCTTGCCGGGGACGTCGCCGTCACCGTCGAGCGAGACGCCGTTTTGGATGGTGTAGGACACCGTGTACCCGCCGGCCCCATCAAGAGCGAACAGGTCGAGATAGTAGTCGCCCTCCTCGGTGGCGGTGAAGGCGATGAGCTCGGGGTACTTAGCCTCGGTGCTCCACCGCACGGGGGCGGCCGTGATCACACTCGTGGCCGAGGGCCCAAAGAGGTACAGGTCGAAGTCGGTGCCGGCGTCACCGGTCAGCTGGGCGATGAGCTTCTGGCCCGGCAGCAGGTGCACCTTGTTCACGTCGTGCTGGTCGGCGAGAGCGTCGAGCGAACCGCTGAACGGCGAGGCCGGCAGCGTCACGCCCGGGATGTCTCGGTCCGCCTCCGGCATCACGCCGGGGCCCACCGAGTAGTCGATGGTGTAGGTTCCGGGGCCCGAGAACAGCGCGTCCGCGTCGAGGTAGTAGACGCCTGACATGGGGATGTCGTAGGAGATCTGCTCGGGGTAGGTGCCGGTACCGGAGTACGCGAGCGGGACGTTCGCATCCACCGAGGTGGCGCCAAGACCGTACAGCGACAGGTCGAAGTCGGTCCCGTCCGCGCCGGTGAGCGTCGCGGTGATGCGATCGCCCTGCGTCAGCGAGATGGCGTAGACGTCATGCACATCGGCGACGCCGTCGAGGTCGCCGGCGATGGGCGACGCCGGGATGGGCACGCCGGGAATGTCATCGTCACTCGCGGCCATCGCGGGTGCGGCCATGGCCGGCAAAGCGACGGTCAGCGCCAGCACCAGCGCGAGCGTGCCGCGCATCATGTTCCGTGCCGAGAACGGCATGGTCGACCTCCTCATCGGCGCCTCTCGGTGATGAGGCGCGCACGTGCATATCCTACGGCATCCGAGCCAACGTCACCGCACCGAGAGATAGCGCGGGGCCGAGTATGTGGTCGCGTGCTCCGTGTCGCCCGTGATGCCGGCAACGATCTTCCATTTGCCCACAGCGGGCAGCAACAAGCGAGCCGAGTACTTGGAGTAGCTGTAGTAGTCGGCGTTGCGCGCCCACACGGTCTTGCGAAGCTTCCACGCGCCCGACTCGAGGCGGTAGCAGTACAGCTTCACATCACTGTGTCCGGCGGTGTGCCGGGGCAGGAGAAGTCCGGTGCTCGTGAAGTACGCGGTGTGCGACGCGTAGGTGGGTGCGCCGGGTGTCGTCAGATACGCACGGGGCGTGACGAGCGTCTCGGTCGAGGTCGCCGGCAGATAGCCGCCGCCTCCGGCGAACGACACCCGGTAGCGCGTCTGCCGCGCGGGCCTGACGCTTACCGAGAAGGCCCCGGCGGGGTCCGAAACCCCGGATGCCACGGGAGTCCACACGGTGTCGCCGGCGGGCAGCGCCTCAACGGTCACGAGTGCGCCGGACACCGGCCCCGCGGCCTCGGTGATCGCTCCCTGGATCGCGGTCGAGCCGCCCCACGCCACCGTGGCTGGCGCCACGGCCGTGACGGTGGTGAGGTAGCCGCGCTGCCACGCCACGGAGTACTGTCCCGCCCCGGAGGTCGCGAACGCCTGCACGTAGTACGTGCCGCCCTGAAGCGCCGGCGCCGTGAAGCTGAGCTCGCGGGGGTAGGCACCGCTCGTTGCGGTCGCGACGACCCCGCTCAGGTCAGCGACGGACGTGGCGTCCTTCGAGAACACGCGCAGGCCGAAGTCGGTCTGGCCCGGCGCCTGGATCGAGGCGCGCAGCGTCTCCCCGCCTCCCAACAAGACCGAGTAGACGTCGCTTTGGTCGGCGTTGGCGTCGAGTGACTCAACGACCGGATTGGGACCCAGCGCCGATCCCGGGATGACGTTGTCGGACGGCCGCGGCGCAGGCGGCGTTCCCACGCCCAGCGCGAGGTCGGCTCGCACGAGCCCGTTGCCAAAGTAGTAGTCCTTGCCGGCAGCGCCAAGATCCTCGGCGGTGTCGACCAAGCGCTGCTCGACCTGCACCGCGGTCCACGTGGGGTTCTGCGAGCGCAGCAACGCAGCGACCGCGGCCACGTGCGGCGTGGCCATCGAGGTGCCCTGCATGTCGGCGTACTTCTGGCCCGGGTACAAGGAGCGGATGTTCACGCCCGGCGCGACGAGGTCGAGATCGGCCCCGTACTCCGAGAACGGCGCCCGCGTGTCGTTGCTGTCCACAGCGCCCACCGACAGTACGCCGGGATAGGCTGCCGGATACTCGATCGCGCCCCACACCCACCCGGGGCTGGCAGCGGCGTTGCCTGAAGCGGCCACGATCACGCAGTCCTTCGCCCGCGCATACGCGCACGCCTGAGCGAGCACCGATGACGGCGCTGAACCGCCCAGCGAGAGGTTGATGACGTCCGCCCCGTGGTCGGCGGCCCACTCGATGCCCGCGGCCACTCCCGCATCGGTGCCGTTGCCCTGCGCATCGAGCACCCGCACCGGCATGATCGTGGCGCTGGGCGCGATGCCCGCGACGAAGGCCGCGTTGTTCGCGTTCGCCGCGATGATCCCGGCGACGTGCGTCCCGTGCCCGAAGAGGTCCTGAGCGGTCCCACCGTCGATCAGGTCGGTCGCGTTGACGCTGTCGATGCGACCGGCGAGGTCGGGATGGGCGTAGTCGACGCCCGTGTCGACGACCGCGACGGTCACCGACGGCGTGGCCCGCTGCACGTCCCACGCGGCTTCCGCTCCGATGCGGCGCGGGCCCCACTGGTACGGCGCGTACATGGGGTCGTTGGGCACGTACGAGACGTGCATCACCCGCTCGGGCTCGGCGTACGCGACGCCCGGGACCCGCTTCATGCGAGCGATGAACTCGGCGGGCGTCATCGATGGCGGAGGCGTCGCGACATAGGCGCGGCGCAACCGGTGGCCGCCAACACGGGCACCGCTGTGCGCCACCCACGATCGGACCGACGGCGCATCGCTCGCAGACGAGTAGCCGATGACGACTCTCCCCGTCTGGGCGGACGGAACACCTTGGGCTGAGGCCGGCGCAGGCGAAACCATCGTCACGGCGGTCAACGCCGTCACGATCGCCAGCCACACCCTCATGCTCTTTGCCACAGGAAGCTCCACATCCGTGAGATAGCGAGACCCGAGCCAACCGAAGGGCCGCGCAGGCCTTCTCGTGAGTCATGGTGGTCGTGTGGCCCCCTCGTGTCCACCGCCGCAACGCGACGGCGGCGCGGGAAACCCCGCGCCGCCGAGAGCGACTCCGATGAGGCGCGCGCCTACCTCACGGTCAGATACCGCGATGCCGACTGCGTGCCGTAGCTGTAGATGGTGCTGGGGCTGTACGCCAGCAGGCGCCACTTGCCGGTGCTGGGAAGCGCGAACTTCGCGCTGTACTTGGTCGCGTTGCCGTAACTCGCCGCGTTGGTATAGGTGGCCATCACGGTCTTTCGCAAGACCCACTTGTGGTTCTCGAGGCGGTAGGCCTTGATGGCGACGGGCTTGTCGCCCGGCTTGTACTTGGGCGTGATGAACCCGTAGCTCGTGAACGCGACCCCACGGGCCACGGTCGAGGGCGCGGTGGGAGCGGTGAGGACCGCTCGCGGCGTGACGATGAGGGTCTTGCTGGTCGCCGACAGACGCGTCGGCGATTCGCCCGCCCACACAGCCCGATACCGGGTCTGCCTGGCCGGCCGCACGCTCAGGCGCCACGCGCCGCTCACGTCGGTGGTGCTCGTGGCGACGAGCGTCCAGGCCGAGGCCCCGGCCGCCATCTGCTCGACACGGACCTCTCGGCCCGCGAGCGTCCCCACGCCCACCTCGGTCAGGACTCCATTGATCGCGGTGCTCGTGTTCCACGCGGTGCTCTTGGGACCCGAGATGCTCATGGCGGTCAGCGCGCCCCGCTCGTACGAGAACGTGTACTCGCCGGTCCCGCTGAATGCGTGCACGTCGAAGTAGTAGGTGCCGGCTGCGCCCGGGCTGAGCGTCAGGATCTCCGGATAGATATTGGCTTGGTCGCTGGCCGCGATGGGCGGGTCAGACCACACCACCGTGGCGGTGGTGCCGTACGCGTAGAGGTCGAAGTCGGTGCCGGGGTCACCTGTCATGGTGAAACGCGCGCTCTCGCCGGAAGACAACGGTACGGCGAACACATCGTCGATGTCACCGTACATGGCGAGCGTGCCGGTGGCCGGCGATGACGGAAGTGCGACTCCGGGGATCTCATCATCCGGGCCGATGGGCTGTATCTCGTACTGCAGCGTGTAGGAACCGGCGAGTCCACCGGCCGCATACAGGTCGATGAAGTACACGCCCGGAGTGTGCACCACGTACGTGAACTCGGAAGGATAGACACCGTCGCCCGCCCACACGACCGGCTCGTCGACCACGACATCTGTCGCGGTGGGAGGGAACAGGCCGACCGCGAACAGCGTGCCGGCGTCGCCGTTGAGACGGACCGCCAACTTGTCGCCGGCGGCAAGCGTGATCGCATAGACATCGTCCATGTCGGTCACCGGATCGAGCGTGCCTGTGACGGGCGAGGCCGGAATGGTGACACCGGGAATGTTGTCATCGGCCGCGAGCGCGGTCAGCAGGGAACCCGAATGGGCCCCGGCCCCCAGTCGCGGAAACGGACCCACCCTTGAGGCGGGAGAAGCCAAGGCGCCTGCGGGCAGTGCGAGCGCACCCAAGAGCGCTACACAGAGCGCCGCCCGCCAGGTGAGAAGACGCGCGGAACGCATATCGGGACCTCCTTGGTCAGGCGAGGACAGGGCGCGTCGCTCGCACCCCTCTTGAGGTACGTAGCCGTAGCGCCACGCCGCCTAACACCCGAAGGCACCGACGTGTCGCCGCTACCTGACCGAGATGATCCGTGCCGCCGAGTAGGTCGCCGCGTGCAGGCTGTCCCCCGGCACGTAGGCGACGAGCTTCCACGTGCCTCGGTAAGGCAGCGCGGTCTTGACCGAGTACTTCGTGTAGGAGCTGTAGTTCGCGGCGGTGGCGTACACGGTCTTGCGCAGCTTGTAGACGCCGCTCTCGAGGCGGTAGCAGTTCACCCGCACCGGCTTGGTGCCGGCGGTGTGCCGCGGCTTCAGGTACCCGGTCACCGAGAAGGTCCGGTTCAGGTACTGGGGCGACGTGGTGTAGGGCGTGGTCAGGTACGCCTTGGGCGTGATGGTCCGAGCCGAGCTGTACTGCCAGCCCACCTCGCTCGAGGGCCATGCGACCACGCGGTAGAGCGTCTGCTTGGCGGGCTTGACCGAGAAGGTGAAGGTGCCGTCTGCGGTCGTCTCGAGGCTCGGGCTGTCGGTCAGCGGGCTCACGGTAGTCCACCCCGTGGCGCCGTACGGCTTGGCCTGCACAAGGACGCCGGTGCCGGCGAGCGGCTCGCCGCCCAGGGTGATCGTGCCGGCGATGCTCGCCGAGCCACCCCATGCCGTAGTGGGCGGCGCGGTGAACGTCACGTCCGGCGTGGGCAGCTGCGTCTTGTTCCAGGTGAGCGTATAGGCGCCGGCCGCGCTGGTGGGATATGCGAGCACGTCCAGATAGAACGTGCCGGTGGTGGCCGCGGGGTAGATGAACGACTCGGTCGAGGTGTTCTCGTTGCTCGACGCCTGCACCACGTACGACTGGTAGTTCTCGGCGTAGACGGTCTTGCTGCCGGGCTTCCACAGCCACAGCTCGAAGTCGGTGCGCGGTGCGCCGGTCATGTTCACGGTCAGGAGCTCGTTGAACTTGAGGGGCACCGAGTAGACGTCGTCCCAGTCGTTGGCGGTGATCGGGTCGAGCGTGCCGGTGACCGGCGAGGAGGGCAGCGGGACGCCGGGGATGTCGTCGTCGGCGCCAAAGAAGTTCGCGGAGATGCCGCTGGTCGTGTACGGGCGCAGCGCCGCGATACCACGGTCACGCAGTACGGGCGTGGCGGTCGCGACAGCAGGCAGAGCCATCACGGCGACGAGGGCGGCAACGGCCGCGCGCTTCGTCAGTCGGCTGAGGGTCATAGGGTCCTCCGAGGCGGGCTGAGCGTCACGTCGATGGTAGCACCGACGCTGCCCGCGCACGCATCGGCACAGCGATCATGCGCGAAGCCCGTGCCAAGACGCGAACGGGGCGGCCGGATGATCCGACCGCCCCGCGGGCTTCGTGCGATGTGACCAGATGCTACTTGGCGGTCACGTAGCGGGTGCCGCTCAGCGTATAGGCGTGCGCGCCGTCATCGGCGGTGGAGGAGAGAAGCTTCCACTTGCCGGCGTAGGGCAGGGACACCGAGGCGATGTACTTGGTGTAGGTGCTGCCGTTGAGCGTGTAGTCGTAGTTGGTCGCGTAGACCGTCTTACGAAGGACCCACTTGCCACTCTCGTAGCGGTACGCCGCGATCTTCACGGTCTTGGCGCCCTTGGTGTGCTTGGGCTTGAGGTAGCCAAAGGCCGTGAACGCCTTGTTGTGGTACACGGTCGAAGGCGCGCTGGGCGTGGTGAGGTAGGTCTTGGGCTTGACCGTCACGCGGCCGGTCTGAGCGAACGAGTAGCCCGCCGGTGCCGCCGAGGAGCGCACGATGTAGGTGGTGCGGCTCGAGGGCCTCGCGGCGAAGCTGTAGGCGCCACCGGTCGTGGTGACCGAAGTCGCCACACGCAGGTACTCGTAGGAGGTGGGATCGGGCGAGCCCCACAGCTCGACGGGCAGACCCGCGGTGTCCACCGAGTCGGTGCCAACGATCGAACCCGAGATGGTCGCGGGCTGGCCGTAGGCGACGGTGGTCGCCGAGGTCTTGATGGTCGCGGTGGGGTTGACGCCCGTGGCGAAGTCCACCGTGTAGCCCGTGCTGGGGAAGTAGTCGAAGCTCATGTCCCACACGACCAGGTAGTACGTACCTGAGACGGGAGCGACGTAGGTGTCCTCATACATGCTCGCGTAGCTGGTGAGCACGTCGGGGTTCTTGCTCGTCCAGGTGCCGGCGACCGGCTCGACGAAGGAGCTCGAGAAGTAGTCGATCGTGGTCGAGCCGGGTGCGTAGAGCTCGAGATCGAAGTCAAGGGCGGTGTTGGCGGCGGACACGCGCGCGGTGAACGCCTGACCCGCGACCAGGTCGAGCGAGTACACATCGACGCCGTCGAAGTCCAGATCGCTGACGTAGCTGAGCTCGCCGGTGATGGGCGAAGACGTCACCGGAATGCCCGGGATGTTGTCATCACTGACGATCGAAGCGGCGCGCGCACTCGGCGCAGCAGCCCGCAGGGCGTGCTTGACGGCAGGCTTCGAGACGGCCCCCGCCGTCGCCGGCACGGCGAGCGACGCCGCAAGCGCTGACACCAGCGCAACACGCACGACGGTCTTTGCAGAGAACTTCATGCAGGTTTCTCCCCTCAGGTGTGTTGTGACAGTTCCGGAGTATACGCACCGAACGGCTTGCCGATAAGTAGCGGGAAGCCATTTCTTTCCTTGAGTGTGAGGCGTATCACTGGGCCTGGATGACAGGCGCTCCCACACCCACGACCACCTCAGCAACGCTGGGGCCAGCCGCAGAGTCCGCCGAGACGGTCACGCGCGACTCAGCCGAGTTCTTGCGCAACACGATGGTCACGCCCTTCCCGTCGGCGGTCGCTTTCTGGTCCACGAGCTGCCAGTTGCGCGCCCCGTAGGCCGCGACGTACCAATCGAGCAACGCGCGAGGTGCCGCGGCGACCTCGACGGTGTAGTCCCACGCATCGCCGCCCTGGGTCTCTGCTCGCGTGAAGTCACCTTGTGGTACGGGCACTTCGACGGGAAACGAGGGGTCGATGGTCGCGGCCTTGGCGTCCGGTGAGAGCGCCTCGACCCCTGCTGCGGAGGTGGCGATCGCCGCAGCCGCGGGCGTGGTGGGCGTGGTCTCGGGACCTTCGACCCTTGCGGCCGGCGCGCACGCATTCAGCGCAAGCGCCGCGCCCACGATGACACCTGCAACGATGAGACGAGTACGCACGTCACCTACCTCGCCGTCACGTAGCGGGTGCCCGAGGTGGTGCTCGCGTGCACCGAGTCGCCCGTGATGCTCGCGACGATCTTCCACTTCCCCGCGTACGGGAGTGAGTACTTCGCGAGGTACTTGGTCGCTGACGCCCCGTTGAGCGTGTAGTTCGAGTTGGTGGCGTACACGGTCTTGCGCGCGACCCAGCGGCCGCTCTCAAGGCGATAGCAGCTCAGCTTCACGTTCTTGGCGCCGGCGGTGTGCCGAGGCTTGAGGTACCCGTACGCCGAGAAGGTGTGCCCCTTGTAGACCGTGGAGGGTGCACTCGGCGTGGTGAGATACGCCTTGGGGGTCACGGTCTTGATGGCACTGGTGGTGCCGATACGCTCGGCCTCGCCCGCGAAGCGGGCGCGATACTTGGTCTGCTTGGACGGCTTGACGTAGGCCGCGAAGGATCCGTCGGAAGCGCTGGTTGCGCTGGCGACGTTGAGCGTCCAGGTGGGCGCACCGTAGGGCAGCGCGTCGATGCGCACAGACCTGCCCGCCAACGCACCCGAGCCGTCGGAGCCACTGAGCTTCCCGTAGACCCGAGCCGAGCCGCCCCACGAGCACGTGGTGGGTGCACCCAGCGACACCGAGCTGCCCGCGGCCTTGTGCCACGTGAGGGTGTAGGGGCCGGTGCCCCGATACGCGTCAACTGCCAAGTAGTACGTGCCGGCCTGCCCGGCTGGCACGGTGAACTCGAACGCCTCATCGCTGCCCGCCACTGCCGACATCGCGACCGGCGCGGCGGTGAAGCCCGGACCGGTACCGGGGCCAAAGAGCAGCAGATCGTTGTCGGTCAATGGAATGCCCGAGATCGCGGCCCTCAGGCCCTCTCCCTCGGCGAGGTTGATGGACATCACGTCATCGCGATCCCCGGCCCGGTCAACGGTGCCCGCGAGTGGTGAGCTGCCCAGCGCGACGCCCGGGATGTCATCGTCGGGCTCGGACGAGTCCGTGATCGTGTGCGACAGGCTGTAGGCGCCGGTGCCGCCCGTGCGCTTGACGCACAGGTAGTAGCTGCCGGTCGACGGCGCTTTGAAGGTGATGGCTGCGGCACCCGATGCATCGGTCGCCGCATGCACCGCCGGTATGGCCGTGGCCGCGGGCCACGCACCGCGGCTCAAGACGCTCAGATCCGCGGTGCAGCTCGCGTCCACCTGCGCGCTCGCGTTCAGCGTCTGACCGTCGAGCATCATGACCTCGTAGACACGGGTGGGGTCGGCGCTGCTGAGCGGGGATGCCGACAAGACCGGCGAATCCGTCAGCGGAAGACCGGGGATCTCGCTCCACGGCTTGTAACCGGCCGTGTTGAACCACAGGGCGGAGTCAGGGCGCACGATGCCGAACCCGTAGAAGCCATCGGGAGCGGCCGGCCCCACGCCTTCGACCTGACGGCGCAGAACCGCGACCGCGAGATCTGCGGAGTACGCAGGGCGATATGCGCGCAGAAGCGCTGCGGATCCCGCGACGTGCGGCGCGGCCATGGAGGTGCCATCGAACTTCGCGTACCAGTTGTTCTCAAACGGGAACGCCATGTAGCGCACGGTGGACCAGATTCCGACCCCCGGGGCCGCCATATCGAGCTCAGGTGCGGCGTTGGAGAAGGCCGCCCATACGCCCGCACTGTCTATCGCGCCCACCGAGACGACGCCCGGCAACGCGGCCGGGAAGCTGATCTGGTTGCACCCGTCGTTGCCTGCAGCCGCGACGACGATCACGTTTCTTGCCTCGGCGTACTTCACGGCCTCTGCGATCACGGTGCTGTACTCGGGCGAGGTCAGCGACATGTTGATGACGCCGGCGCCTTGGTCGACAGACCAACGGATCGCATCTGCCAGGTCCCCATCCGTCCCCCGGCCCTGGGCGTCAAGCGCCTTGGCTGCGAGCAGGCTCGCCTGTCCGGCGGCGCCGGCGATCCCGATTCCGTTGCCGGTCCTGGCCGCAGCGATGCCGGCCACGTGCGTGCCGTGCCCGTTGTCGTCGGTGTAGGCGTAGTTGTCAGCCACGAAGTTGTAGCCGCCTACGACCGAACCCACGAGATCCTCGTGCGTGGACATGATCCCGGTGTCGATGATCGCGATCTTCACGCCGGAGCCTCGGCTGTAGTCCCACGCGGCAGGCAGGCCGATGCGCATCGGCCCCCACTGTTCTGACATCAGGTCATTGGGAACCCACGCCGCATAGACGTAGCGCTCCGGCTCGGCGAAGCGCACGCCCGGCTCGGCAGAGAGCTGAGCGGCGAGCTGCTGGGGAGACGTGCCTGCGGGCGGATCGACCACGGCGAAGCCGGCGGCGCTCGAGACGCTCAGCGTCCGGGCGCCAAGATCCGCAGCCGCCGAGAGCGCCGAGGCGCTGCGCATGCTCGGCAGACCCACGATGACCCTGCCGGTCTCTTGGGATGCGCGGTCACGCGAGGCGTGGGCGACCTGCACAGCCCGGCCGGGAACAGCGGCGCCGACGGCGAGCGTCGGGGCGACCCCGAAGGCGACCGCGACAGATAGCAACGCCGACAGAGCGATGGTTTGAGGTCGAACGCGCATTCGGCGGCCCCTGACTGGCTCGAGTTACACGACGAGAGCCATGGTACTCCGCTACTCCTCAGGACCGAAACACTCTTCGTAGCTCGCGCACGCGCGGCATGACGGGTTGGTTCAAGCGTGGAACCCTTCCCATCCGCACAGCTGCTTGTACATGAACTTCTTCCAGCGCATGTCTTTGGTGTTCTTGGCCGCGAAGTCGGGGAAGTGGCGCTCGAACAGTTCGCGCAGCGCGCCGCGGGAGGCAAGCCCCATGTCGTGCCACAGGTGCGCGGGCCCCAAGGCGGCCGCGGCCATCTCGCGGGCGACGCGCTCGGCGTCCTCGTCACCCGGGACCGCGTGCGCCATCAGCAGTGCGACGAGCCCCTCGTACTCGGCTCGGCGCTCCTCGGGGACGGTGCTGGGTGTGGGGACATCGTTGCGTGCCATCGCACTAACCTAGCAGAGAGGTGTTACGGGCAGGTGTCGGGTGACCCGGCTCGCGCGACCTCACGTGAGCGCGAACGCCTGCACGTGCTGCACGAACGCGCGGTCGCGCTTGCGGATGTGATCGGCGAGCCAGGTCTGCAGCAGCGACGCGAGCGGCAGGATGGTCATGAGCGACCCCTTGCTGTACTCGACCACGAGCTCACGCGTGCGATCGCTCAGCTCAAGATGCTCGCGCACGTGCGTCATGACCTCCGCGGGCGGGTACTGGGTGCGCGCCATGAGCGCCTGCTCGGCAGCGAAGTGAGTGGACACGTAGGAGGAGAGCCTGACGAGCAGTTCGTTGACCGCCGACTTGTCGTCCCCGCCCCCGCGCGAGTGCTCGTAGAGCTGGTTGAACATGTCGATGAGCTCTTTGTGCTGCCCATCGACCATCGGGTCCCCGGTCTCGAGCGTCCCGTCCCATTCGATCCTGATCATGTGCGGCTCCTCGTGAGACTACGGCGCGTCCGGCATGCGCGCCGTACAACGGTGATTATATGCCACTTCGCGAGTAGCATATCGCAGGACAGCACGTGAACCCGCGGATTCGTTGGGGCAAGGGGATACTGCAGACATGGAGACGACATCCGCCCAGGTCGCACAGAGGCTGCTCGCCGAACTGCGCACGCACGAGAACGCCGACAACGTCGCCGGGATGGCGCGCTTCGGTATCAGCCCCGTGGGCACGCTGGGCGCGAGCATGCCGACGGTGCGCGCGCTGGCGTCGAGCGGCAAGCGCGAGCTGGGCCGAGACAAACCCGCGTGGCACGAGCTCGCCTCCCTGCTGTGGGCAAGCGGCATCCACGAGGCCCGCATCATGGCCGCGATCGTCGACGCGCCCGAGCTCGTGACCACCGAGCAGGCCGAGGCCTGGGCGCTCGACCTGGATAGTTGGGACACGTGCGATCAACTGTGCGGCGCACTGCTGTGGCGCACCAGCTTCGCGTGGGAGCTACCCGCGCGCTGGTCTTCTCGGCCTGAGACCTACGTCAAACGAGCCGGGTTCGTGGTCGCCACCCAGCTCGCGGTCAAGGACAAAGCCGCCGAGGACGCACGGTTCCTCCCCTTCCTCGCGCTGGTGGAACGCGAGTGCGAGGACGACCGCAACGACGTGAAGAAGGGCGTCAACTGGGCGCTTCGGCAGGTGGGCAAGCGAAACGCCGCGCTCAATGCGCACGCCATCGCCACCGCCGAGTCGATCCTGGCGCACCACGCGGACTCGCGCTCGGCGCGCTGGATCGCCCGCGACGCGCTCCGCGAGCTGCGCTCTGATGCGGTCCGCGCTCGGCTGGGGATCACCTGACCCCTACTCGTAGTGAAGAGCGGCGACGATGTCGAGGCGAGCGGCCTGGCGCGACGGGATGAGTGCGGCAAGCAACGCGAAGGTGAACCCTGCCACGACCGCGACGATGATGCCTTCCCACGGGAAGAAGTACGGCATCACGAAGCCGGTCGCGTTCATCGCGTACACCAGCGCATAGCCCAGCGCCACGCCGCCGGTGATCCCAAACAGCACACCCACCGCCGCGAGCAGAAGCGCCTCGGCGACGACCATGCCGCGGATCTGTCGGCGAGTCGCTCCCACCGCCCGCAACATGCCGATCTCGCGCGTCCGCGACAAGACGCTGATCGCGAGCGTGTTGAGCAGTGCGAGCAGCGTGGGCAGAGCGAGCATGCCGATGAAGGTGTAGAACATGCCCATGGTCTGGTCGAAGATGGCCATCTGCGAGTTCTTGAACGACTGCGAGTCGTAGAGGATGAACTGCGGGTAGTCCGACATCAGCCTGTCGAGCCTGGCCTTCACCAGCGCGATCGACGCACCCGGCTGGGCGTTGGCGAGCACCATGGCGTTGCTCGTGATGCCAAAGTCCTGTTGGAGGTTCTCCTGTGAGATATAGCCTGTCGCCAGCTTAGCGTTGAGGTAGTCCGTCGCGATGCCGGCGACCAGGTACTCCTTTGCACCCGACGGCGTCTCGACGGTGAGCCGCTGACCCGGCTTCACGCCGTTTTGGGCGGCGTAGATGCCGTTGACCATCATCACGCGTCCACTGCCCAGCTTGGCCAGGTCGGCTTGCGTCGTGTCGCCCGAGAAGGTGAACGATGCCACCTTGGGGTAGGTCTTGGGGTCGATGCCCACGAGCTGGATCTGGCCGTTGTTGATGCTCGCGATACCCAGTCGCATGGTCGCCACGTCCGAGACGCCCGGCGTTGAGGCGATGCGGTCGACAAGCGCCTGATCGGCGCCCACGTGGCTGCCGCCCATCAGCAACCCCTGCGGGATCGTGACGAAGTCAGAGCCCAGCGACTTGTCGATGTAGTCGAAGAACCCCGCGTAGATCGAGGCGATGAGCCCCACCATCGACACGACGACCGCGAGCGAGATCAAGATCGCCGAGGCCGTTGCCGCCGCCCTGCCCGGCTGTCGGGTGAGGTTCGAGTTCGCAAGCTCCGCCGTCACCGGCGACACCGGCGAGATCACGCGCGACAGCACGCCCGAGAGCGGCTTGATGAGCGCGGGCGCGATGAGAATCAGCCCCACAAGAAACGCCACCGCGCCCAACCCCACCGAGGACGGCTGGCGGATCAGCAGCATGGGCACCGAGGCGGCGAGCATGCCCCACCCCACCCAGACCGCCTTGCGGTGTCCGCGCTCGGCGACCTCGGCGACTTGCGGGCGCAGCGCCTCGAGCGGTGTGATGCGCGCAGCCTGACGAGCCGGGATCAGCGCCCCCAAAACGGTCACGCCGATGCCCAGCACGATCGCCGTCGCCCAGTTGGCGGCGGTGAACTGCGGCTTGATGACGCCCAGGTCCATGTTGAGCGTGTCTCGCCAGATGGGAGCGATCGCGTTGATGCCGGCCGCCGCGAGCAGGTAGCCGAAGAACAGCCCCACCGCGGTGCCAAGAACGCCCTGGATCAGGCTCTGGATCAAGAAGACGTTTTGCACGGTGCGACGGTCGGCCCCGATGGCGCGCAGCATGCCGATGTCGTGACGGCGCTCCGAGACAAGGGTGCGGAAAGTGTTGAGGATGATGAACCCGCCCATGATCAGCGCGAAGACGCCGAACATGGTCATCGCGTACTGGCCCACTTTGATCGAGGCGAGGAGCTGGTTCTCGGTGGAGAGACCGCCCACCGTGTAGTCACTTCCAAGCGCACGCCGCGTTGCCGCCTCCACCGTCGCGCGATCCGCGCCCGGGACGAGCCGGCCGTTCACCTCGCTCGCCTTGCCCGGCATGCCGAGCATCCGGCCCGCATCGGCGATCGTCACGTAGACCTCGGGCGACCCGGGCGACGAGCCGCTGCCCAGCAGGCCCACGATGGTGAGCTGCTGCGTTCCGGAGACGGTGGGCACCGCCAGATGCCCGCCCAGCCCCACGCCAAGCTTGTCCGCCGTGTCCCTGCCGATGACCGCGTGGCCCGAGTCGCCCGCGGCAAGCATGCGCCCCGCAGCTACCGGGAAGTCGCGGACCTTGGTGGCCGTGCGCGGCTCGATGCCCACGAGCATGACAACGCTCACCTTGCTCGCGGGCGGCATACCCACCGAGCGCCGCAGCAGCGGCGTGGCGGCGGCGACACCCTGCACGTTGGCGACCTCACGGGCGACCGAAGGATCGAACATGCCGCCGCTCGCGCTGGTCACTGAGAGGTCGACCTGGCCGGCTGCCCCCAGGATCGAACGATTGAACGCGTCGATCATGCCCGGCAGCATGCCGTTGAGGCCGAAGATGATCATCACGCCAAAGACCACGGCGAGCGTGGTGAGCATGGTGCGCAGCTTGCGCCCCCACAGGTAGCGCCACGCGAGTGTGGTGGCCACGTTCACAGCAGTCCCGCCTTCTCCATGGCGGCGCGCGCGTCGTCCGAGCCGGCGATCGTGGTGTCATCGGTGATGCTGCCGTCTTGCATGAACACGATGCGGTGGGCATGCGCCGCGATACGCGGGTCGTGCGTGACCATCAGGATCGCGCGGCCCCACTCATCGGAGGCGGTCTTGAGCAGTCCCGCGATCTCCTCGCTCGAGCGACTGTCCAGGTTGCCCGTGGGCTCATCGGCGAGCAGGAGTGCCGGATCGGTGACGAGTGCGCGCGCCACCGCGACCCGCTGCTGCTGGCCGCCAGAGAGCTGATCGGGCCGGTTGAGCATGCGGTCGCCCAGCCCCACCTTGCGAAGCCACTCCTCGGCCCGCGCGCGGCTCTCCTTGATGGGCATGCCGTCGAGCGTGAGCGGGAGCGCTGCGTTCTCGGCCGCTGAGAGGACCGGAATGAGGTTGAAGAACTGGAAGACGAACCCGAAGCGGCGGCGGCGCAGCTTGGTCATCTCGTCGTCGGTCATCCCCGAGACGGGGCGCCCGTCGATGAGGATCTCGCCGCTCGTGGGCGTGTCCAACCCGCCCAACAGGTTGAGCAGCGTCGACTTGCCGCACCCGGAAGGCCCCATGACGGCGACGAACTCGCCCGCGTCGACCGACAGGTCCACGCCGCCCAGCGCCGTGACCGCGGTGTCCCCGCTGCCGTAGATCCTGGTGAGTCCGTGTGCTTCGACTATCGCCATGTGTCGCTTCTCCTGTCGGGGTGGGTACTAGCCGGCGGCCAGTGCGTCGGCCGCGTCGTCTGCGGTCTTGGGTGGGCGGCCGCGGCGGCGGGGCATGGGCTGCGGCAAAGGCTGGCGCTCGATGTCTGCGAGACGGGCCTCGACCATGTCGAGCCAGCGCAGGTCGGCCTCGAGGTGCATGACCGCCTTGTCGAGCAGCATCGCGCGGGCGAGGTCGGTGCCCCTATCGAGCTTCGCTCGGCGCGCGGTGATCGCGTGAAGGTCGCGGTAGAGCGTGGTTCGCTGGACCCGCACCACGTCGCGGGGCTGGGCGTCCGGTGCCGACACCGCCACCATGAGCTTGACGAAGAACTCGTCGCGCGCGTGCTGCCCGTGCACTCCCGCTCGGAACCACTCGTCGAGCGCGCCCCTGCCCTGCTCGGTCAGCCGGAACACGACGCGATCAGGTCCTCCGATGCGCTCGGGCTCGGAGGGCTCGACGAGCCCGTCGCGCTCCAAGCGCTGCAGAGTCGTGTAGACCTGCGCCGGCTTGAGTTCCCACACCGACGGCCCGCCGACGAGCGCCTCGAACGCGGCGCGCAGGTCGTAGCCGTGGCGCGGGCGCTGATGGAGCAGCCCAAGTATGGCGTGCTTGACCGGCATCGATGCTCCTCGAATGAAACTGCTCTACGAGTGCATAGTATTGATGCCCAGAATTAAAGTAAACACTGAGTTCTTAGATTATTGAGAGGCCTTCTCGGCGTCCGCGGCGGCGGCGCGATCAAGCTTCCAGCGCTGCCACGGCCACCGGCCGTCGATCTCGACCTCGAGCGACCATGAAAGGAACGTCCGGATCACCACGAGGAGCCCCAGCACGTAGAGGTTGTCGAGGGTGGGCGCCACCGCGATGGTGCGGATCAGGTCCGCTGCGACCAAGACCTCGAGCCCCAGCAGCACGGCGCGGCCAAAGGTCGCGCGAAAAGAGTCATAGGCGTCGGGCGACCCGGCGCCACGCCGCGCCCGCCACGCCCGCTCGAGCGCGTAGCCGAACCCGCCCAAGATGACGGCGACACCCGCGACCTCGAAAAACGCCGAGATCGACTCCATCACACCTGTCAGTCCTCCGGTCATGACAGGTACGTACCCGAGCTACCAGAGGCGATACTCGCCATCACGTTCGGCGATCTCGAGCGGGATGCCGAACAGCGCCGAGAGCCCCTCCGAGGTGAGCACCTCGGCCTTGGGCCCGTCGGCGACGATGCGCGCGTCGTGCACGAGCACCACACGCTCGACCTGCCGCACGATGTCCTCGACGTGGTGCGTCACCAACACGAGGGTGCGGCCTCCATCGGCGAGCTGCCGCATCGCGCCCCGCAGGTTCCACGCGGCGGTTGGGTCGAGACCGGCACACGGCTCGTCGAGCACCAGCACCGACGGGTCGTGTACGAGCGCTCGCGCCACCAGCGCCCGCCTCGCCTCCCCCGTCGACAACGTGGTCATGTCGCGCTCGGCAAGCGCCGAGATACCCACCTCGGCCATCGCACGCTCGGTGTCCGCACGATCGCGCTCGGTCACCGACGACTCCAGATGCGGAGGCACCCCCAGCGCGCCGAAGAGCCCGCCGAGCACCACCTCGCGCACGCTCAGGTGCACGCGGACCGTCTCCTGCCACGAGCTCGACACCACGCCCAACAGCCTGCGGGCCTCGGCGAGCTCGATACGGGGCTGACCTCGGAAGAGGACCGGGTAGGGATCGGCCCACAGCGGCAGGATGTCGCGGGTCAGCAGGTTGATCAGCGTCGACTTCCCCGCGCCGTTGGGCCCGAGGATCGCGACGTGCTCGCCTGCGCGCAGCACGAAGTCGTCCACGTGCAGGATCGTGCGGCCGTCGCGCACCACGTCGGCGCCACGGATGCTCAGGAGCTCATCGGCGGCCTTGAGGGGGCTTGTCACGGCGTCTCCCCGTCGTTGATGCGAGCGAAGCGCACGTGGTCCTCCCACACACCGGCGATGCGTATGTAGGCGCGCGAGATGCCCTCCCGCTCGAAGCCGCACCGCTCGGCCACGGCGAGCGAGCGCGTGTTGCGCGGCACGACGCTCACCTCGACGCGATGCAGGTGCAGCTCGCGAAACGCGATGTCGACCGCTGCGCTGAGCGCTTCAGTCATGTAGCCATGTCCGGTGGCCTCGGGGGCAAGCCCGTAGCCGGCACTGCACCCCTGGAACGCCCCTCGGATGATGTTGTTGAGCGCGACGCGGCCCACGATGTGGTCAGGTTCCTCGGACAAGGCGATGTAGAGCGCCAGCCCACGATCCTCGACCGCCTGCTCCAGCTCGTGGCGCAGCCGGTCAGCGATGGTCCGCAGCTCCCACCAGTCCGCGGGCCGCACAGGATCCCACGGCGCATGGTACTCGCGGCTGCGCATCCCGTAGTCGCGCACAAGCGAAGCGTCGCCCGGGCCCAGCTGACGGATCACCAGCCTATCGGTGGTCCAGAGTCGCAGCACGAAGATCCCCCCATCGAGAGCGGTACGCGTCCACGATAGCGGACAGGCGCCCCGGGTTGTCCCGAAACGCCTGTCGAACTCGATTCTCGATGCCCCCAAGGCGAGGGCCTCTGGTCACCGATGGACGCTAGTTGTGTGAGTGGCGCACGAAGGGAAGCGATTCGCGGTTCACGTCACGCAACACGCGGAATCTCGCCACGGGGTCGAGCGCGGACAGCTGCTCGCGTACCGCTATCTCAGCCTCGTCGATGCGGATGCCGCGACGGTGCATCGCGCTGTTGCCCAGAAGCGATACGCCGCCGATGACGATCAGAGCCGGCCCGATAAGGCCGAACACGCTGCGGCGCCCCCGGATCCACTGTGTGACGCCAAATGCGATGCCGCCGCTCATGAGCGTCCAGCCCACGGCGGTGGATACGGTGTCGCGATCGACGTTCTCCGCGAACTTCTCGCGGATCTGATCGGCGCGCTCCTTGAGCTCATCTCGGCGAGCGAGCATCTCGTCACGCCGAGCGGTGATGTCTTCACGAGTGATCATCGCCGGTCACCTCCTCTTTCCACTGAAGTAGGTACCCGCCCCCAGACAAGGTTCACGCCACGGCCGCGCTATACTCCGGCCGAAGGATGCGCCACGGGAGGACATGAGAATGGCCGAGGCAGACCAGCGCAACGACGCCCGCGAGCGCTATCGCGTGCCCGGCGCCGAGATCCTGTCCCACGACACCTGGGCCGACGACGCCGATACCTGCCCGTCGTGCGGCGCACCGGTCGCTTCGGGCGGCGCTCGCTGCAGCGCGTGCGGACAGTGGCTCGAGCGGTGCTCGGGAAGTTGCCCCAGCTGCGCCTCGCCGCGATGCGTGGGCGGCAAGCGGGCGCGCTAGGCCCCGCGCGGAGCCTTGATGAGCTTGAGGATGTTGTCGAGCAGCCGGCCGTTGTCGCCCTCGTTGATGCCCACGTTCGCGAAGATCGCGTCGTCGCTCATGATGATGACCCGGCCGCTGCCCACAGGCGCGATGCCCACCACTCCAAAGGGCGGCTGATCGTCGCCGGAGTCGAATCGGCGGTCGTTGTTCGTGTCGGCGACCACACCCTCGTCCACGCTGACCACCATCGTGGCCTCGGCAAGTCTCGTGGGGTCGGTCTTGAGCGGCCAGCCCGAGAAGATCACCACTCGCTTGACCCCTTGCGTGATCTCGCTCGCGGCGATGTTCTCGGTGTAGAAGACGCTGGGATCGTTGCCCGGAGCACCGGGCGCGGTGAGTGCCATGACGCCGGTCCCCACCGGCAGGCCCCACTTCGCGGGGATCGAGAGCACGGGGTAGGGCACGTGGATGGTCAGCACGATCGTGCCGCCGCGTGCGAGGTAGTCGTCGAGCAGCTGCTGCTCGGCTGCGGTGAAGGGCCGCATGGGGCCGGGCACGTAGACCGCCGCCACACCGTCAAGGGTCGCCGGCGAGATCGTGTCGGTGTTGACGCGCACCTCGTAGCCGGCCGCGCGCATGCGCTCGACCGCCTGCGACTGGCCCAGCTGGCTCGTGTCCTCGGGCGGGAAGATCTCACCGTGCGCCCGGTCGAAGACGATCGTGCCCGCCGCGCCTGCGCCCGGAGCAGGAGTGGTCGTAGGAGCCGTGCCGGCATCCGGCGAAGGCTGCACTCCGGATGCGCCGCAGCCCGCGGTCGCGACCAACACCGCAGCGCACGCCAGCAACAGTGCGAAGCGGCGCGGCCGGAGCCCGTGAACGTCCGTCGATGGGGTTTGTATCTGCGTCATGCGGTCAGGATACCGCGCGCGGCCTCGCGAGGTCGCGGGCGATCAGCGCGCCCAGCATGACGAGCGCGTGCCCCAGGCTCCATCCGTAGTCGATGGGGTTGCCCGACGCGTAGAGGTTCGACGCCGAGAGCCACGAGTAGGCCGCGTCGCTCACTGCGATGACCGAGGCGCCCGCGCCCACGGCCCACCACGGCCACGCAAGACGGCCACCGCCAAGCTGCGCCACCACGGCAAGCACGAACGCCGCAGGCGCGATCATCAGGATCACGTCTCCCAGGGGGTACAGCGTGGAGAACAGTCGCTCCGCCGGGCCAACGCCCTCGACGAACACCGCGGGGATGAGGATGAACGCCGTCACGATCACGGACAGCCCAACCCCCACGAGCGAGGCGATCAGCGCCGGACGCTTGAGGTCGACGAGTCCCTTGAACGCGAGGCCCGCGGTCATGATGCCCACCGCGAACAGCGGATACTCCGCAAGGTAGAACAGGTCCGGCAGGCCGGGATACGGGACCTCCTGCTTGAGACCCACTTCGACGACCGCCCACACGGCGTCGCCCACCGCGTACATCGCGGCACCGATGCCGATGAGCAGCCACGCACGCCCAAGCGCCGTCTTGATGCCGAGGATGTTGGCGGAGCGCAGTATCGCGGTCGCGGCGAGTCCTACGACGAGCACCTCGCCGATGTCGCTCGCAGCCGCGATGCCCGCCTCTCCGCCCACCTGGAGCGACACGAGCGCGAACGCCACGAGGATGATGCCGATGGCGACGCCGAACACAACCCAGGTGTAGCGAGAGATCATGCGTCCGAAATCGCTCATGCGACCCCCCTCAAACCCATCGTCAACGTGGTGACCACGTCGTTGACCGCCGCTGCCGGAGCGACGGGAGCCAGAAGTCTGCGGATGCTGGCCTCAAGCGCCGGAAGGTCCTCGGCACTGAGGTCATCGGTGGTCTTGCCCAGGGAGATCGCGGTCGCGCGGACGCACGTATCGGCCACCATCGGTCCCACCCACGGCTCCAAAGCCGACCGAGCGGCGTCGCTCACTACTCCCATGGTCCACCCTTCGCAGTGCCCGATAGATTCCGGGTCTGCCCGCAGTGTATATGCGGCACCATGAATCACCAATGCACCGACCGGTACAACTGATACTGGCGAGCGTAGGGCGGCTCAGCGGCCACCACTCCGAGTCAGGAGCTCGAAGAGTCGCGCGCGTTCATCGCTCGACGCCGAGATGAGCGCGGCCATCCTGCCTGACTCGGTCTGGCGCATCGCCGCCGAGCGATAGGCCGTCTCCCAGCGAGGCGGCGGGGACTGCACATAGCGCAGGTAGGGACTGAGCCGCCGCTCATGCCGACGGGCGCGTTCGAGCGCACCGGCGACGAACGCGGCCTCGAGATCGGAGCGATACCGCCGAGACCCGCCCACCCGCACCAGTTGGGGCTCTCGACGCCATTCGGCGTAGCTGCCCAGCGTGCCGCCCATCTGCCCCACGTAACTGGGCCGCGTGGTCTCGATGAACGCATACCCCGAGCCCAGCATCCCCGAGCCCAGGCCGCGGACACCCACGGCCGCATGGGCCTGCGAGTCGAACGCCCACACCGCGGTGTCGTAGCCCTCGTGCACGAGCAGCGCCGCGAGCAGGACGCTCTTGTCGTCACACACGCCGGAGCCGGACGCCACGATCTCGGCGGGCAGACGCACCTCCGTGTCGATCTCGCCGTACGGTATCTCCTGCACGAACCGCGCGATCAGCTCCAGGTACTCATCGGAGTCGAGCCCCATCGACGTGCGCAGGGCGAACAGCTGAGCGGCGATGACCCCCACCGTCCGCGATCGAGCCTGGCTGCGCACAAGCGCGCGCACGTACCCCGCCCTGAGCGGCCCCACCGTCGAGAACACCGCCGAGGCGTCCAGTTCGCGAGCCGCCCGCAACTCGTCAGCGTCCAGCGGCACGGCCACGAAGCGCGTACGCCCGTGGTAGCGGAAGGAGAAGGTGCGGTACTCGGTGGCCGCCACCGGCGGGGTGCGAGCGACGTAGTCGAAGGCCCTGAGCCTCGCCGAGAACGCCGAGTAGTGCCACACCGCGAGCGCCGACAAGCCCACCGCGACGGCGAGCGAACACCCAATGAGCGCCCACGCCACCGCGACCGGCAACCGCTCCCGCGAGGCTCTGTCGTTGGCCGAGGTCATGATGCCCTCTCGTGCGAGCGAACGCCGTGCCTCGTGCGCGGCCGATGCTCACACGATGTCAGTACCCCGTGGCCGCCCGTTCGAGTGCGGGGCGCAACCGGTCGAACAGCTCCGGCGACACGGGCGGCTGACCCGCCGCGTCGACCACACGGAACGTGTCGCGCGCGACACCCCCCACGGTGAGCACGGTGATCGACCGCGTTCTCAAGCCATGGGCCGTGAGCGCGGAGGCGAGATCGTGGAGCAGCCCCGGCCTGTCGGGAGTGCGCACCCGCACCCCGGTGGTGATCTCGCTTGCCGTCTCGAACACGATCTCAGGTGCATCGTGTGAACCGGCAACGAACTCCCGGCGAAGCGCGCGCAGCGCCGCTGCCACGTTGAGCCTGCCGGCCAACGCGGCCGTGGCCTGGGCGCGCAGTGTCTCGGCGAGCGCGGAATCGACGGAGGCGCCCGGCATGGGGTGCACCTCGAACGCATCGTGGACCGTACCGTCGGGCAGCTTGCGGATGGTCGCGGCCAGGATATCGAGGCGGTGCAGCGTGAGGATTCCGGCGAACAACGCGAGCGTTCCCGGCAGCGCGGGTGCCACGAACCTGACCTCCCATGTCCCCACCGCGGGACCTCGCTCCACCTCGACCTCGACACTATCGGGCGTGATCACGTGTTCGTCCTCCTCGCGGGGCGGGCGTGCGGGTCCGCCGAGTATCACAGCACGATGTTTCTCGGCGATTTCACGTGCGTGAACGCGATCGGGTATTGACCCTCACGTAACGTGAGGGCCTACGGTATCGCTCGGAGGTGATGACATGGCCTACAAAGTGGGTGATGTGGCGAAGCTGGCTCACGTGAGCATCCGGACGCTGCACCACTACGACGAGCTGGGACTGCTCACGCCCTCGGAGCGCTCCGAGGCGGGCTACCGGCTCTACACTCACGGTGACCTCGAACGGCTGCAGCAGGTGCTCTTCTACCGGGAGCTGGGTTTTGGGCTCGAGGAGATCGCCGAGATGATGAACGACCCCGGTTTCGATCGGACCGAGGCGCTCATCGCACAACGCGAGCTGATCGCCGAGCGCGTCCTGCGCTACGAGGCCATGCTCGACCTCATCGACACGACACTGATCTCATCGGAAGGAGGTATCCGCATGACCAAGGAGGAGATGTTCGGCGTCTTTGGCGACTTCGATCCCGCCGAGTACGAGGACGAGGTACAGGAGCGCTGGGGCGACACCGACGCCTACCGCGAGTCGGCACGGCGCACCAAGCGCTACAGCAAGGCGGACTGGGAGCGTTACAAGGCCGAGTCCGATCAGGTGACGCTGGCGATAGCGGCCCTCATGAACGAGGGCGTGCCCGCCGACGACCCCCGCGCGATGGAGGCCGTGGAGGCCCACCGCATGCTCATCGACACGTGGTTCTACCCGTGCTCGAAGGAGATGCATGCCGGGCTTGGCGCGATGTATGTCTCGGACCCCCGGTTCACGCAGACCTACGACAAGGTCGCCCCGGGGCTCGCGAGCTACATCTGCGACGCGACCGCCGCCGTGCTGGCGAGCTCTGATTCGTAGTCTTCGCGGATCGGCAGAGGCACTCACCATGCGCGCCCTCGACACCGTGTCGGGGGCGCGCCGCTGTGACCACGCTCACCACACACGGCCAATTGTGACGGGCTGTGATATCCGTCACGGTCAAATGCGAGCCCACCACCGATAAAGGCTGCGTACGGGAGGACAGGACTCCCGATCTCAACGGAGGTGCACGATGGTTCGGCGGTTCACACTCATCCTCGGCGCAGTCGCGCTGGCGCTCGCAGCACTCGCACCCGCCGCCTTCGCTTCCGACCCCTTCGACCGTCCCGCCCCCAACGCCGAGCTGGTCTCCCGCACCACCGCCACCGGCGTGGAGGCCGCACAGGCCGCGCTGTCGACTGTGCGCGGAGTACGTGTGACCCGCGAGCAGACGGTGGTCACCGTCGACGACGGTTCAGGTGCGGCTCGCCCCATCACCGTGGACTACTCGGACTTCGCCACCGACCCGCGTGCTGCGACCGCCGGCTACCTCGCGGGCGCCTACGTGGGGCTGGGTCTTGTGGGCCGACTCGCACGCGTCCTGCGCAGCCTGTTCGGGCCGCTGGCGGGATAGCGCGCGTCCCTACCGCGGTGCCTGCTGGCCGGGTTCGGCGCAGCGGATGAAGTCCACGAGCGCTCGATCGACGTTGCTGATGTGATCCACCAGCCACCCCTCGAGCAACAAGACGGTGTCACGGATGGAGTCCATGCCGCCCGCGCGATGCGCAAGGACCAGCTCACGGGTGCGTTCTGTGAGCTCGCGATGCCGGGCCAGGTGCGGGTCAGCGAGATGATCCGGGTACCCGTGGCTGCGCATCAACTCTTCTTCGCACGCGAAGTGGGTGCCCACGTAGTCACAGAGCCGAAGCAATGCGTCCGCCGCGATCTCGTCGCCGGGGCCCGTGGGGGCGTCGGCAAGCTCGTTGAACAGCGCGAACAACGAGCGATGCTGCCCGTCAACGACCTCATCACCGGTCTCAAGCGAACTGTCCCACTCGACCCGCATCTACTGCGGCACCGGTTGTGGGTAGGGGTATCCGCCGTCAGGGCCGCCCGTCGAGACCCAGATCAGCACCGTGGTGCCTCGGTTCTCGTAGGTGTAGGGCGCGGGATTCTGGTAGAACACGTAGCCCTTGCCGGGGCCGGCCGTCGACGGACCGTACTTGACGGTCACGCGGTAGCCGGCGTCCGCCAACTTGGCACGCGCGGCCTTCTCGGTGAGCGCCTGGACCATGGGGACCTGCGGACCCAGATCAGCGGGGGCATAGGTCCGCGGGGCAGGCTGCGTGGAAAGCGCCGAGCCACCCGTGGATCCGGTATCGGGCTCGAATCCAACGTTGCCGGCTCCCGGGATCGCCTCAGGATTCACATCGACGAAGTCCTCGGCTCCGGTTGCGACGGCAAGATCGATCATCGTGCCCTTGAACACGCGCCGACCCTCGAAAGGTGCCTGGTCGGCCACCTCGCCCGGCTGATACTGCTTGGAAGCCACTCGGCTCACCGCACCGGACTTGAGCTTGGCCTCAGACAGGGTGGTGCGCGCGTCGAGGAGGCTCATGCCCACCACGTCGGGCACGACGACCGTGTTCGAGAGCAGCCACCACAGCACGACCAGCAAGATCGCAGAGATGATGAGGGCGATTCCGAGCCCTCGGCGGCGCTCATCGGCCTCGACCGCACCGGCATCATAGGCAGCGGAGTCGGTCGTGGCGGACAGCTCTGTGATGTCTGGCTCGGGCGAAGGCATACCCTTGCTCCTCGTCATCGCGCAGGCGCGCGCACGCCGATACGTGTTCGGCATGTGGGTTGAGGATACAACGCGCAGGCCCGTTTCGTCGCGTGGACGCTTGAGAAACCTTACGCTTCAACCGATAACAGAAGTGGCAAACACTCCTCACCCCACCTTCGCACCCGTATGCGAACGACCCCCTACAGGTGATCCAATGGCTTCCCGTCTCTCCGCAGTCCGACTCGCCGTCTCGGCAGCCGCCATCGCCGTGGCGCTGGGCGCGACGCCTGCACTCGCGCATGACATCACCTATTGGCACTCGGGAGCGCAGGCCAAGGTGTATCAGAACGCTGTCGCCCCCGCGTGGGCCGGCACGACCGCCACCCAGACCGCGCTGCCCATGACGCTCTCTGCGGCGCAGTCGGAGTTCGAAGGTCGCCAGATCGTCCTCAAGCCCACCGATGGCAGCATCAAAGACGTGTGGATCCAGTCATCCGACCTGGTGAGCACCGACGCGAGCGGGAACGTGAGCACGCTGAGCGGCTCGGAGGCCGAGGTCTTCAAGGTCCACTACGTGTACGTGAAGTACCCGTCCTACGGCCAGAAGAGGGTGGGCTGGGAGCCGGACGCGCTGCTGCCGATGACGCTTGCGAACGGGAACCGGCTGGGCGCGTCGTATCGCTCGGCTTCCAATCTCCAGGCACAGCCCTACTACGTGCTGTTCCACGTTCCGGAGGGCACGACGCCGGGCACGTATGAGGGCACCGTGACTGTGACGGCGACCGGCGACGACGGCGAAGTGCTGCCCGCGATCCAACTCCCCGTCCAGCTCACGGTCTACCCGTTCTCGATCGCGACCAAGACGCTGAAGACGTCGTTCGGCGTGGACCTGCGCTGGGCGATGTATGCCAGCAGCGCCTCGCACCTGTGGTTGGGGTACAACCCGTCCCCCGACCAGAGCCGCGTCCCCGAGCGGACAACGTTCAAGGCCGATCAGATCGGCGGATGGTTCCGGTATCTGAGTGAGCACCGCGTGTCACCGCAGACCCTTGCACCCGCGTGGCAGACCGGGGCCAACGGCCTCACCCCCACGAGCAACGGTACCAACGTCATCAGGTCCAGCTACCTGGCCGACTACATCGGCACGGGTCCGGCCACCACCTACGCGGGCGAGCGCTTCGGCTTCAACACGATCAAGATGCCCGAGTACTGCCCGCCGTCGTACGTCCGCAACCCCTTTGGCTCCTCTGCGGCCTACTACCAGGCCGGCAGGTACTACGGCACCATGCGTTCGCAGTTGGGCTCCAACTACACCAAGGCGTACGTGTATCCGATCGATGAGCCGGTGGCCTCGAAGCGTTCCTTCATCGAGCGCTACACCCAGCTGGTTCACAAGTACGCCCCGGGCGTGAAGTTCCTCATCACGACCGATCCGATCACGTGGAACTACAAGCCCCTCGCGGGCGTGGACGTCTACGTGCAGCGTCTGCAGTTCTACTATCGCGACTACAGCAAGTGGGTTGCCCCGCTGCGCAAGAGCGGCAAGAGCGTGTGGATCTACTCCCACGCCAGCTCGTGGCAGTCTCAGGTGCCCAACTACCTGGTGGACAAGCCTCTCACCGACCCCCGCTCACAGGGCTGGTTCGCCTACCACACCAACGCCGGCGGCCTGCTCTACTTCAACGTGAACGCATGGCGTCCGGGTATCGGCTCAGGCACCTACCGCGACCCGTACAAGGACCCGATCTCGTTCCGGTCGACCTACAACGGCAAACCGCTCTACGCCAACGGTGACGGGTCCTTGCTCTATCCGGGCTACTATCCGTCGCTCGGCCTGACCGTGCAGGGCGCGCCGCCCGTGGGAAGCCTGCGGTTCGAGGCACTGCGCGACGGCATCGAGGACTACGAGTACGCCAAGCTGCTTGAGAAGAAGGTGGGCCGCACGACGACGCTCACCTACGTGAGCAAGGTGGTGGGTCCGCCCAAGACCGTGGTGCAAAGCGGTCACGCGACGTTCCCGGCGTACCCCACGTACGGCTCGGCCTACATCAGCGCTCGTGACGCGATGGCGGCACGGCTCTCCCAGTAGCACCGGGAGGCCGCGCCGCCTGAGGCGACCCTAGGAAGCAGGCTGCCAGTAGCAGCGCTTGGGCGACTCGATCTCGCCGCTCTTCTTGAGTTGATCCATCGCCTTGTCGACCACCTTGCGGTCGAGCCCCGACATCTCCGCGACCTTGCCGGCGTTGAGCGGCTCACCGGCGGCCTTCATGACCTCGAGTACCTGATCCTTGGCTTCCATCTGGAATCCTCCTGTCGTGCCGATCTCAGAACAAAATGTTACCCCATGAGGTTCATTTCTATCCGAAGGTCCGGAGACGGCACGTGCGCGCCAAGGTGATGCCCCCAGCTCGCGCTACTCGGCGGGGCCGGGGGTGTCGGTCGCACCGCTGATCGACGTGACGGAGATCTCCGGACCGGCCATCCGCACCGATGCGCCCTTGACGCGCGTCCCGTTGGCGATGACGGCCAGGCCCTTCAGGGGCTCGAGCTGCGCCTTCAGTTCGTCTGCGTTGGCGATGACCGCGGCGACCGACCCCACGTCACCCTCGGCCAGCGTGCCGTCGAGGATCACCCAAGTGCCGCCTTCGATGTCGCGGTATTCAAGCGTGCCGATCGCCTGCACGGTACCGTCCGGCTGATCGTAGAGACCGGGCGCGAGCTTCATGCCCGCGGCAGGTCCGCCTGTGGGGTCGCCTGCGGGAGCCTGTGCGGGCTGATCGCCGGTCGAGGGGGCGACGACCGGCTCCGTGCGAGCGGCGCAGCCTGACACCGCGGCGCCTACGGCGAGAGCGGCGATCATGATCGAGATGAACCTGACAGGTGCCATCGTTCCTCCTTGGCGTATGGGATCTTCACCGACTCAGACGCCGGAAAGCCCGCTGCGGTTCACGTCGGTCTTCATTGCCCCTAATGCAGCGGGCCTTCGGAGCCGAAAACCACTACGTGTCCTGAACCATTCCTGCAGTCGATTCCCGCAAGGGGGACCTGGTGACCGAAGCGAAGAGACTCGTCAGCCGCTATGGCGAGATGGTTGTGGTCACCGTGTTGGTCTTGGCGACGACGTTCGCGGTGCTCGTGGCCGTCGACAAGCTCGCATTCCTCAGCTTCTTCTACGTGCCGGTCCTCGTCGCCGGATACTTCCTCGGCCGGCGCCAGGGCGTGATGGTGGCGCTGTCCGCCGTGCTGATGGTGAGCATCTACGCGATTCTCAATCCGTCAGTGTTCACGGTGCCGGCCGATCGGGGCCCGGGGGTGGCGCTGTTCATCTGGGGCGCGTTCCTGATCGTGACCGCGTACGTGGTGGGCACGCTGTACGAGGCGCGCACCGCCGCGATGAACGAGCTGCACAGCGCCTATGCCGGCATCCTCGACATCCTCACCGAGCTCATCGACGCGGTGGACAAGTACGACGACAACCACTCGGTGCGCGTCGCTGACATCGGCGCCAAGATCGCCGTGATCCTCAACCTTCCCAACGCCGAGATCGAGAACATCCGCGTCGCGGGCCTGCTCCATGACATCCGTAAGCTCGACGACAGCATGGGTGTCTTGCGGAAAGCCGCCGGCGTGGACGACGAAGCCGAGAAGGACCTCGCAAGCATCCGAGTGGCTCGCCGCGCGATGGGCCCCACCGGTGGGCTGCTGCGAAACGTGGTGCCGCTCGTCGAGCAGTACCGCGAGTGCTTCGACGGGAGCGGCCCCGGCGGTGTGGGTGGCGAGGAGATCCCGTTGGGCGCCCGCATCCTCTCAGTGGCCGACGCGCTGGACCGCCTCGTGGCGCCGAGCCCCTACGGCAAGGGGCTCTCGGACGCCGATGCGCTGATGGAGCTCGAGCAGGGCTCGGGCACGCGCTTCGACCCCACGGTGATCCAAGCCGCCGTCACCGTCGTGGAGATGGACGGCCTGAGGGTCTAGCGATCCAGCCTGCGAGGCCGATAGACCGCGACCCGCACCGCGTACGTGACATCGCACACCTCCGGCAAGGCGCCGATCGCCTCGTCACGCGCTGTGGCCCGGTGATAGGCGCTGGGCCCCATCCCCGCGAGGTGCGTGACCTGCTCGCGAGTGAGCTGCATGATCCCCCGGACCGTGTCCGCCCGCTCCAGAACGAAGTGCGTGTCGAGCTGGGCCGCGACCCGTTCATCCTTCGCGCCATCCACATCGAGCAGGCCGAGGACGTCCACGAGCTCGCGCAGATGATCAGCCTCGGGCGTCACGACCACCAGGCCGCCTCCCGGCCTCAACACACGGTGGAACTCAGTGGCGTTGCGCGGGGCGAACACGTCGAGCACCACAGCCGCCGAGGCAGAACGCACGGGCCAGGGCTTCCACGTGTCGGCGACCACAGCGGTGATCGCCTCGTGTGCCCGGGCTGCTCGGCGGGCCGCGAACTTTGAGAGGTCGAAGGCGATGCCATAGCTACCCGTGAGCTCGCCGAGCACCGCGGTCAGGTAGTAGCCGGTGCCGGCGCCGGCGTCCACGATCAGGCCCTCCTGGTCACCGACCGCCGTGACTGCAGCCTCGACCACGGCGTTGGCGATGGGCAGGAAGTGGCCGGATTCGAGGAACGCCACGCGGGCGGCCACCATCTCGGCGGTATCCGCGGTGCCCTTGTGTGCGCGCCCTCCGGTGAGGTCGACGTAGCCTTGCTTGGCGATGTCGAACGAATGGCCCGTGTCGCACGCGAGCGTGCCGCCGCGCTGGGCGAGCGGGCTCGCGCACACCGGACATATCAGTTCACCGACGGCTTGGGGGTTCAGGACACGGCCTCCTCATGAGTGCGCTACGCTGACCACCGAACTCTACCCCACCTCGCCCCAAGGAGGCGCTTCGTCCATGAGCCGTGCCGTCGTCAAGGCCCAAAACGTGAGCCGCATGTGTCTTGTCTGCGGCATCGAGAACCACTCGGGTCTGGGCGCGCGCTTCTTCGAGCTGGAGGACGGCGAGCTGCTGGGCGTGTTCACCCCGCAGGAGCAGCACCAGAGCTACCCCGGACGCCTGCACGGCGGCATCGCCTCGACACTGCTGGACGAGGCCATCGGGCGCGCGATCAACGTCTCGGATCACGAGGCGTGGGGAGTGACGCTCGAGCTGCAGGTCAAGTTTCGCAAGCCCGTCCCGCTCGACCGCGACGTCCGCGCGTTCGCCCGCATCACCAAAGACGGCGGGCGGATGTTCGAGGGTACCGGCGAGATCGTGCTCGACGACGGCACGGTCGCCGTCACCGCTCACGGACGCTACCTGCGCCTTCCCATCGAGCGGATCGCCGAGGGCGACTTCGACGCCGAGTGGTTCGTCGACGAGCGCGACCTGCCGGCAACTATCGAGGGCTAGCCGGCTACTCGATCGTGGTATGCGACCCGTCGCAGTACGGCGGGTTCTTGGTGAGCCCGCAGCTGCAGATGGCGTTGGTGCCGGCGCTCTCGATCTCGAACGCGAGCGGGGACACTCCCGAGCCTTGGTGAGACCCGTCGCAGTACGGGACCGTGCGGGTCTTGCCGCACTGACACCAGTAGTAGGTGCCCACGCCCATCTCGGTCACGAGCGGGTGGCTCTTGCTCTCATCGTTCTCGAACCGCGCCATGATGCCTCCTCGGTGAAGAACCGAACCCCGGCCGCCGCGTGCGCGGTGACCGTCCGTGTCGGTACTTGCCCGCCAGAGGGGCGCTCGTCACACCGGGTCTAGCGGACCGTCACGTAGCGAAACGCGCTCGTGGACGAGGCATGGCCGGCATCGGCGTGCGCGGCACGGATGCGCCACTTGCCCGTCGAGGGCAGCGACGTGCTCACGCTGAACTTGGTGTAGGACGAGTAGTCGGCGTTCTTGGCGCTGACGGTCTTGCGCAGCACCCACACCCAGGCGCCCGAGCTCTGGCGCTCCAAGCGATAGCACTGCAGCTTCACCGACTGCGCGCCCGCGGTGTGGCGCGGCTTGATGTAGCCGAACGACGAGAATGCGCGGCCCTTGTACGCGGTCGTGGGCGCGTAGGGCGTGGAGAGATAGGCCTTGGGAAGGACCGTCACGGTCTGGGTGCTCACACCCCGGCCCACGACGCTGTCGCCGTCGATCGAGACGCGGTACCAGGTCTTCACGGTGGGACGCGCCGAGAAGGCGTAGGCCCCCAGACCGTCGGTGGTCGTGGTGGCCACGCTCTTGAAGCTCGTGCCGTTCGCGGAGGTCCACAGCGTCACGGGCATGCCGGGAACCGGCACCGATGCGAACCGATCGGTCACGACACCGCTCGCGGAGATGCCTGCGTTGTAGGCCGTGGGGTACGCCGTGCTGAGCGAGAGCGTGAAGCCCGGCGTATGCAGCACGCGCCACGCGAGCTCATAGGTGCCGGCGCCACTCCACGCCCCCACCTGCAGCCACTGCTCTGCCGGGTCGCCCGGCAGGCGGTCGCAGTAGATCGTGGCGGTGCTGGCGGCACTGGCGTCCCATGCGAGCGCCGAGCCCACGGGGTTATCGGTGACGGGGTGGGCGGAGTTCCAGACAGCGAGATCGAGGTCCGCCGACTGCGTGGTGGTGACGGTGGCCTGAAGCTGCTCGTTGTCGGCGAGCGTCACGGAGTAGAAGTCATCGGGGTCGGTCAGCGCGTCGAACGTGCCGGAGACCGGCGATGCGCCCAAGGCCACGCCGGGGGCGACATCATCGGGACCGGCCGCCCACGTGGCCCACGACAGCGAGTAGTCCACCGAGGGGCCGGCGTAGTCCCACACGTGCACGAAGTAGGTGCCGGACACCGGGGCCACGAACACCATGCGCTCGGGGTAGTAGCCGCGCGCAAACCCGGTATAGCTGCCGCGCTTGACCGGCGTGGAGGTGAGCACCGAGGCTGCGCCCGGTCCAAAGAGGTTGAGCTCCAGGTTCGCCGAGGACGACTCGACGCTGGGCGCGAGCTGCAGCGCCAGGCTCAGCACGTCGTTCGCGTTGAGATAGACCGAGTACACCGCGTCGTTGTTGGAGGTGTTGACGGTGGTGTCGTTGAGCGTGCCGGTCACCGGGCTCGGCGGCAATGCGACCGCGGTGGGGATGTCGGTGTTCATCGCACCCAAGACCCGCTGCGACGAAGCGGCCGTGGCGGGGCGTGCGGCCGCGCGGGGAGTGCCGGACGCGGGACGTGCGATCGCAGGGGTTGCGGCGAGCGAGAAAGCGCACACGGCGCAGGCGGCGATCGACATGAAGGTGCGGTTCACAGGGCGACCTTTCGATGAGCTCACAGGTTGCGGGGCGAGACGTCCGTTACCTGACGATGAAGCAGGGCGTGGGGACGGGAACACGCGGGTACAGGTCCTCGACATCGTGGTTGGCGAGTCGGACGCACCCGTGGCTGGCACGCGTGCCGATCGAGCTCGTCTTGCTGGTGCCATGGATACGGATACCGGGCGTGTTGAGGTACAGCGCCCGGGTTCCCAGCGGGTTGGTGGGTCCCGGCGGGATGACCGACGGCATGTTGGTGCCCCAGTCGCTGCCCGGGTTGCGCCACGTGGGATTGGCGACCTTGGCGATGATGGTGAAGTTGCCCACCGGCGTGGGATAGGCAGGCATGCCCACAGCGCAACGGTAGACCTTCTCGATCGCCGTGTTCTTGTACAGGATCACCTTGAACTCGGTCTGCGACACCACGATGGTCTTGCCCAGGTTCGAGCGCATCACGGCGGGCTTGACGACGGCGACGGGCACGGTGACCTTGGCCTGCACCGCCGTGGGGCTGGCGATGCGCGAGGCGATGGCCGCCTTGAGCGCGGTAGTGGTCGCGGTACGGTTCACCTTGCGACCCAGCACCTCAGGGATGACCACGAGGCGGCGATTCTTGACGGTACGCTTCGCGTCGACGGCGCTTCGGTCGATCTTGCGCGCGATCGCGCTCGACCACGAGGTCACCACGGCAGAGGACGTGACGAAGCTCGGGGTGATCGTGAAGCTGGGCGTGGTGGTGGCCGCGTAGGCCTGGTTGACCATGCTGTCCACGTTGGGCACCACGGCAGCGCGCGCGTCGTAGGTGAAGGTCGTGCCGGACGCGACGGCGACCACGGCGGGCATGGTGGGGACCTGCGACGCGGCCCTGATCGCCTCGCGGGCCACGGGCTCGGTCATGCCGCGCAGGTTGACGCCGGCTATCGAGACGTCGTTGGGCACGCGGCCGCGGCCCAGTGAGATGCCGGTCTGATCGGCAGGCGGCGTGTATGCGGATGCGGAAACGGCCGGGAACACCACGGCCACCGCAACGAGCATGGCGATGACGGGGCGTAGCGAGCGGGTGACGTGCCTCACGATGGACCTGCCTCTTCAACGGGCTGTTGTCCACCGCAGTATAAGGACCGCGCGCCCGTCAGCGCGAGAGGCCGAGCGACATTCGTTGCGGAAGTGGCAACTAGGCCGAGACCGCCTCGTCCTCTTGGGCGGCGATGGCGTTGACGTAGTCGACCATGACCATGTCCTCCAGCACGATGTGCTGCATCAGCCAGTCATAGGTGAACGTCCGCAGTTCGCTCGCGTCCGGCAACGGGACGCGCGAGGCGAACGCACGGGTGTTCTCGGCGAGCTCGGCGTGCTGGGAGATGTGGGCCTCGAGCCCGGGGAACTCGACGCTTCGCATGAGCTCCTCCTCGGCCGCGAAGTGGACACGGCAGTAGCGGACGAACTCGAGCAGGATCGCGCGGATCGTGGCCTCATCGCCCTGCTGGGCGGCTGCGTCGTTCAACTCGTTCACGAGTGAGATGAGGTGCATGTGCTGGTGATCGATGACCGAGTTGCCCGTCGCAAGGCGGTCTGTCCACGCGATATGAGACATGTGCAAGTCCTCCGTACTTGTGTGCCGGTGGTCAGAGTCTCTCGCACTGAGGGCGCCCGTCACCATCGGGTTTGCCCTTAGCTCGAACGCTCCTATCCCCGATACTCGGCGCGAAACGGAGGCGGGGTTGCGGGGCCCAAGCGGGCTTGCCGCCCTGCGAGACGTCCGATGTGGTAGAACACTTCGCATGGATACCACCTACGTCTTCCTCAACGACCGCGTCATCCCTGAGTCCGAGGCCGCACTCTCGCTCCGTGACATCGGCGTGCTGCGCGGCTATGCGGTCTTCGACCTGCTTCGAACGGTGAACGGCCGACCGTTCCTGCTCGCCGAGCATCTCGAGCGCCTGCACGCGTCGGCGGCACGACTGGGGCTTCGGGTACCGGTGAGCGACGAGCGCATCGCCCACGCCATTGACGAGCTGCTCGCGCGAAACGGTCACGCCGAGGCGACGGTGAGACTGGTGCTCACCGGCGGCGTCTCCCCCGACGGCATGGGCTTCGACCCCGAGACGCCCACGTTCTTCATCCTCACCCACGAGCTGCACGAGCCCCCCGCGTCCCTCTACCAGGAGGGCGGCGCACTGCTCGTCGAGGAGCACCTGCGCGAGCTGCCCGAGGCGAAGACCACCAACTACCTCACCATGCTGCGAAACCGTTCGCGTATCGCCGAGAACGGCGCGCTCGACTTGCTCTACCACCGAGACGGACGCGTCTTCGAGGCCGCAAGCGCAAGCGTCTACTTCGTTCACGGCTCGACCATCTTCGCCCCCGGGGCCGACGTGCTGCACGGCACGGTAGGCTCGCTCGTGCTGGAGGCCGCACGCGGTCAGTTCGAGGTGGTTCGCGGAGACGTGACGGTGGAGCAGGCGTTCGCCTCGGACGAGGTGTTCCTCACGTCGACCACGCGCGGCGTGGTCCCCATCGTGCGTTTGGGCGAACAGACCGTGGGCAACGGGTCGGTTGGACCCGTCACCACCTTCTTGATGCAGGTGTTTCGCGACACGCTGGCCGGAGCCTGACGCCAAACGGCATCGGCTCAGCCCGCGATCGTGCCGCCCAAGTCGTGCATCAGCGTCTGGGTCGCCGGCTCGCCGTTCCACTGCACGCGCGTTGAGACCGCCTCTGTGTGAAGGCGTGTCCCGTCGGCCCTCACCAACGTGAGCCCGGAGGTCGCGAGTCGCCCCGTCTGCAGCACCGACCGCCGTGACTCGCGGATCGAGGTGCGATCCTTCGGGGGGATGAAGTCGTACATCGAGCGCTCGAGCAACTCATCTTCGAACTGGTACCCCAGAGCCCTGACCAGAGCCGGGTTCGCGTACACGATCGCCTCGGTGCTGCCGTCGACGACCACAAGCCCCGAGGGCGAATGGTCCACCAGCATGCGGTAGCGCTCCTCGCTTTCCGAGAGCTCGCGCAGCACGCGCTCCTTCTCGGTGACATCAGTGACGAGACTGAGCATCGCCGGCTGTCCGTAGTACATCATCGGGATCGATGCGATGTGACCGGCGGCCGCCGAGCCGTCGACGCCCTTGAGCTCGTAGACCACCGGCGGAGGACTCTGGCCAAGCGCGACCTTCGCCAGATCCCTGAGGCCTTCGGAGATCTGGGACGCGCTCATGAACTCGAACAGGGTGCGGCCCACCAACTGGTCGGGATGCGTCGCCCCCGCCATCTTGACCTGTCGAGAGTTGACCCACAGCACCTTGGCGGTGACGGGGCTCGCGATCACGACGGGCACGGGAAGACGCTCGAGCAGGTTGAGAATCGCCTTCATGCGGTCGTTGGACAACAGGTCACTCCTGGTGAGATCCGACGACCGCATCGAAGTCGCCATGGATGGAATCGAACACATCGACGATCAGCGGGTCGAAGTGCGTCCCTCGCCCCTCGAGGATGATGGCACGACTGCGCTCGTGCGTGAACGCAGGCTTGTAGACCCTCTTGGATCGAAGCGCGTCGTAGACGTCGGCGACCGCCATGATCCGCGCGGGCAGCGGGATCTCGTCGGCGGCGAGACCGTCCGGGTAGCCTGCGCCGTCCCACCGCTCATGGTGTGACCGCACCACCCCGATCGCCATGCTGATGAGGGCGTTTCGCGGATAGTGCGCCTGCACCGCCTCGAGCGTCTGCGCGCCCAAGGTGGTGTGGGTCTTCATCGTCTCGAACTCCTCGGGCGTGAGCTTGCCGGGTTTGAGCAGGATGTTGTCGCTGATCGCGACCTTGCCGATGTCGTGGATCAGGCTCGCGTAGCCCATGTTGGACACCCACGACTCATCGAGGCCCGGAGCGCGGTCGCTGCGCTCCAGCACCCCACCGGCAAGCAGCCGACAGAACGACTGGACCCGCTCGAGGTGGGTGCCGGTCTCGTCGTCCCGGGACTCCGTGAGGCGCGCCAGCGCGAAGATGGTGGCCATCCGGGAGTCCGCGATCTCGTCCACCTGCTCGCGGACGAGCGCCTCCAGTCGGTGGCTGTACTCCTCCACCTCGCTTTGGAGCCGGTGCAGCTCGAGATGGGTGCGGACCCTCGCGCGCACCTCGTCGATGTGAAAGGGCTTCGTGACGTAGTCGACGCCACCGGCCGCGAACGCCTCGATCTTGTTCTCGGTCTCGCCCAGCGCGCTGAGAAAGATGACGGGCACATGCGCGAGCGACTCCTCTGCGCGCATGCGGCGGCACACCTCGAAGCCGTCCATCCCGGGCATCATGATGTCGAGCAACACCAGGTCCGGCGGCTGCATCAGCGCAGCCGTCAGGGCGGACTCGCCGCTCAGAGCCGAGCGCGTGCCATAGCCGTCCTGCCTGAGCATCTCGGACAGGATGCGCAGGTTGTCGGGCTTGTCATCCACAAGCAGGATGTCGGGCACGCTACCGCCGGTGATGGACACTGACGATCCGTCCTCTCAAAGAGTCGAGGCGGCCCGCGCGGGACACCTCCGGCGCCCACGCGTCGCACGATTCAGAGAATACCCCTTGCGTGCCCTCGAAGGACGGCCATGACAACCGCATCCACGCATCGGTGCTTCCCTGCTCGGGAACAACCACCTACAGTGAACGCGTGCGCAGAGTTCGCCAGCACGCGGGCCGATCAGGGCGGGAGGCATCCATGCTGAGTGAGACGCAGTTCGTCACCGTAGGCGGTCGCCGCCTCGCCTATCACCGATCAGGCGCCGGCGAGACGGTCGTGTTGCTCCACGGCATCACCACCTACTCGTTCATCTGGCGCAGGGTGGTGCCGCTGCTCGAGCAGCACTACGACGTCATCGCGCTCGACCTGCTGGGCTGCGGCGAGTCGGAGATGCCGCTTGAGGAGTCCTATGCGATCCAAGACCACGCGGACCGCGTGTACGAGTTCGCCCGCGCGCTGGGCATCGACAAGATGCACTTGGTGGGCCACGACTTGGGTGGCGGCATCGCACAGATCTTTGCCGTTCGTCACACGGACATGCTCTACGACCTGACGCTGGTCAACACGGTGGGCCACGACTTCTGGCCGGTGCAGCCCATCACGGCACTCCGCACCCCCATCGTCCGCCAGCTCATCATGGCCACCTTCGACCTGGGCACCTTCCGGATGGTCGTGAAGCGCGGGGTCTACCACAAGGAGCGCGTGACGCCCGAGCTCATGGACTTCTTCACCGCACCCATGCAGACCACCGAGGGGCGTCAGGCCTTCATGCACTTCGCGCGCTGCCTCGACAACCACAACCTCACCGACATCGAGGCCGACCTGCGCTCACTCGACCTGCCCACGCTCATCATCCGGGGCGACGCGGACCCCTACCTCAGCGCCGCGATCTCCGAGAAGCTCCACGACGACATCCCCGGAAGCAAGTTGGCCCGCGTCAAGACGGCCTCTCACTTCATTCAGGAAGACGAGCCCGAGTGGCTCTCCGAGCAGATCCTGAACTTCATCGGCGGACAGTGACATGGACCCCGCGGAGAGTCTTCAGCGCCGAATCGCCGATCTGGAGGAGAGCGTCCGCATCCTCCAGACGGAGAACGACCAGCTCGCAGAGCGCGCCGAGGAGACCATGCTTCTCAGCCTCATCGCGGAGGAGATCGGGCGAGCCGATACCCCGGTCCAGGTCTTGGAGATGGGGCTCGAGCGCATCGCGCTGCTGAAGGACATCCCCCTGTGCGCGTGTTGCGACTTCACCGGTGGCGACGCGCGGGTCATCGCCGCATTCTTGTCGTTCAGTCACACGGACCTGCGCGGCCGCTCGCTGAGTATCCCTGATGCGATGCGTGCACCCCACTCGGCCGAGTCCTTGTACGTCGCCGGCCCGGCGTGCCCCGACTGCGAGATCGAGCTGGACGACCGCTCACGTCCGTTCAAGCCCCACGAGATGCTGTTGATCCCGGTGAGCTCGGGCATGAACCAAAACCTGCTGTTCGTCTTTGGCGACGATCGGCCCGAGGAGCGTCTGCCCGGCCTCGTCATGATGCTGCACCGACTGGTCGACATGATGAGCTCGAAGGTCGACGAGCTCGAGCTGCTCTCATCGCTTCAAGTGCTCAACGACGAGTTGCGCAGCACCAACCTCGCACTGGAGCGCGCGACCGAGGCCAAGAGCGAGTTCCTCGCGTCCATGAGCCACGAGATCCGCACGCCGATGAACGCCATCCTCGGGTTCGCACAACTCATGCGGCGCGACACCGATCTGTCGCCTCGGCAGTCCGAGCACCTGGACGTGATCCTGCGCAGCGGCGAGTACCTCATGGCGCTCATCAACGACATCCTCGAGATGTCGAAGATCGAGGCCGGCCGATCCGTGGCGAACACCGAGAGCTTCGATCTGCACCAGCTGTTGGACGAGATCTCGGCCATCTTCTCGCAACGAGCTCTGGACCAGGGCCTCGTGTGGGACGTGGAGCTCGACGCGCACCTGCCGCGCAAGGTCGTGACCGACAAGGGCAAGCTGCGCCAGATACTCATCAACCTGCTCAGCAACGCGCTCAAGTTCACGCCGGAAGGCTCCGTGACCCTGCGCGCGACGTCAGTTCAGGCCGATGAGGGCATGCGGCTGATCTTCGACGTGCAAGACACCGGCGTGGGTATCCCGCAAGAGGAGCTGCACCTGCTGTTCACCCAGTTCCAGCAGACGAGTAGCGGCAGAAGCTCCGGCACGGGCACCGGCCTGGGGCTCGCGCTGAGCCGAAAGTACGCGCAACTGCTGGGCGGCGACATGAGCGTGTCGAGTCAGCCGGGGCGCGGCAGCACGTTCTCGTTCAACATCACGGCGCGACCGGCCGACGAAGCCGACGAGCCCCGACGCGCGCCGCGCATCGCCGAGGTCGCACCCGGACAGGCATCGCGACGTGTGCTCGTCGCAGACGACTACGCAGAGATGCGCGAACTGGTCTCGCAGATGCTGGGCGCCTTCGGCTTCGAGGTGCACACGGTCACCAACGGTGAGCAGGCGGTCGAGTTCTTCGAGGCCGAGCACCCCGAGCTCATCTTCATGGATATGCGCATGCCCGTGATGGACGGGCCGCGCGCGATCGGCGAGATCCGCAGCAGGCCCGGCGGCCAGGATGTCCGCATCGTGGTGCTGACAGCGAACGTCTTCGCCGACACGCGCTCCGAGGCGCACAAACTTGGCGCAGACGACTTCATCTCAAAGCCCTTCACCGAGGAGGAGCTGCTCGAGACATTGGGCCGCCTTCTCGACGTCGAGTACGTGCGCGAGACGCTCGCCGAGCCCGCCGACGAGTCGGATCTTGCCGCCTCCGAGGTCGCCGTGCCAGACGCGGCGGCCGCCAACGTCAACGCCACGCTGGCTGCCGCGATCCGCGACGCCACGCGCAGAGCGGACTTCGACCGAGTGACAGAACTCGCCGTTGAGCTCGAGGCGCACGACACCGCTCTCGCTCGGCAGATCGAGAGGCTCGCGGTGGTCTACAACGCCGAGCGCATCCTCGCACTGCTCGACGAGCGAGCACCCACAGACTGACCACCGGGTGACGGTAGTGCCCGACCGTCTGCCACAGCCGCCCGATAATATCTTGACATCAAGAGATATACCTTGATATAAAGGCTTCTGTCAGCACTGCAGGCTCTTGCGGGCATGTCCCGCACAGCGGCACGGAAGGAGAGATCGCACATGCGCGTCCCCCAGGGAGTCACTATCTGGCTCGCGCTGTGGCGAGTCTCAAAAGACATCGATCGCATCGCCCAAGCCGACATCGCCTCACTCGGCCTGTGCTTCACGGACTTCGGAGTGCTCGAGATCCTGTTGCACCGCGGCCCTATGCCGGTGAACTCCATCGCCGAGACGGTCATGATCACGAGCGGGTCGATGACGACCGCCGTGGACCGCCTGGTGGACCGTGGCCTGGTCCGCCGCACGGCGCACCCCACCGACAAGCGCGTTCGTATGGTCGAGCTGACCGCTGAGGGTCGCTCCCTCATCGAGAAGGCGTACGGCGAGCACGCCCAGACCATCGAGCGGACGTTCGAGGTCCTCTCGGCCCAAGAGCGGTCGGACCTTCTCTCCATCCTGCTGAAGCTTCGCAGACACACACGCGCCGACGGATAGAGATCCGCGCGCATCTCTTTGAAAGGAACTCCCATGAGCAACTCGACATGGACCTTCGACCCTGCCCACTCTTCGGTCGACTTCCGCATCAGGCACGCGGTCATCAGCTGGGTGCGCGGCACGTTCACCCAGTGGAGCGGCGACCTGCAGTTCGACCCCGAGAACCCCACTGCGGTCGAGGTCTCGCTCGACGTGGCGCTCGCGAGCGTGAACACGGGCGTGGAAGACCGCGACGCGCACCTGCGCTCGGCTGACTTCTTCGACGTCGAGCAGTACCCCACGATGTCGTTCAAGAGCCGTTCGGCCACAGCCGCGGGCGGCGACGCGTACAAGCTCAACGGCGAGCTCACCTTGCACGGCATCACCAAGGCGGTCACGTTCGACGTGACGTTCGGCGGCACCGCCGTCGATCCGTGGGGAGCGACCCGCGCCGGTTTCGAGGCCACCACGGTGCTCGACCGACGCGACTTCGGCCTGGTGTGGAACTCATTGCTTGAGGCCGGTGGTGTGCTGGTCGGCGACACGGTCGAGATCACGCTCGAACTGGAAGCCATCAAGGCGTAGACCCTGCGCACGGAGGTCGGCGCGTGCCCGTCGGCCTCCGTGCGAATCAGCCTCACACCGGAGGTGTGTCATGAGCGACACGAACACCATCAGTCGGATGCCGGCGCTGTTCCTGGCCCACGGCAACCCGATGAACGCGATCGCGGACAACGCGTTCACCCGCAGCCTGGCCGCCTTGGCCGCCGACCTGCCTCGCCCCCGCGCGATCCTGGTGGTCTCGGCGCACTGGCTCACGCGTGGCACCCACGTGCTGACCGCGACCAACCCGCGAACCATCCACGACTTTGGCGGGTTCCCCGAGGAGCTCTACCGGATCGACTACCCCGCGCCGGGCGCCCCTGACGTGGCGGACAGCGTGTGTGACCTGGCGCCGTCGGTACGCCGAGACGACACCTGGGGCCTCGACCATGCCTCGTGGGCGGTGCTGCGCCACATGTGGCCGCACGCCGACGTGCCGGTGCTCGAGCTCTCGCTCGACATGACGGCGCCGCCCCACACGCACTGGGAGCTCGCGCGCACCCTCGCGCCGCTGCGCGACGACGGGGTGCTGGTGGTGGGCAGCGGCAACATCGTCCACAGCTTCGCGGGTATCAGCTGGGAGCCCGATGCGCCCGCGCATCCGTGGGCCGAGGAGTTCGACGCGTGGGTCGCCGACGCACTGGTGCGAGGAGATGAGGCGTCGCTCGTCGACTACCACGCCGCCGGTCCCATGGCCCAGCTCTCGGTGCCCACCAACGACCACTACCTGCCGCTGCTCTATGCGGCGGCCCTGCGCACCGATGACGACGCGGTGAGCTTCCCGCACGCAGGTATCGACATGGCGTCGATGTCGATGCGGTGCGTGCGAGTGGGCTGAGCCAGCCGGCCATGCCTACTCGGCGCGGCACCATCTCTCGAGCCAGCGCTCGCACGAGCGGTTCATCTCACGCATGAACTCCGACGTGAACTTGCGCTTGTAGACGACCTGCCCGTAGTTGGCCGTGCCGGGCGGCAGACCGTGCGGCGCGTGGACCCGCTGCAGCTCCTCGTTCATCTCGGCGAGTTCGGCGGCGCTGAGCCGGTGGTAGCGGTCCGTGTGCACCAGGTGCCCCTCGTAGCGCACCGTGGGCGGCCGGGTGGCCGCAGGGTGCCCAAAGCACACCATCGCGACCGGCAAGGTGTGCGGCGGCAGGTCGAACAGCTCCATGTGCTCCTCGGCGTTTTCGAGGATGTCGCCGATGTAGCACGAGCCGATGCCCAGCGACTCGGCGGCCACCACCGCGTTCTGTGCCGCGATGAGCGCGTCGGAGCACGCGAGCAGCAAGTCGCCCGGGCCAAGAGCACTGCGGTGCTCGACGCCCTCGAGCGTCTCCACCTGCGAGTGGGCGAACAGATCCGTCCACTTCTGCATGTCGGCGACGAACATGAGCACGAGCGGTGCCGTGGCGATGAAGGGCTGGTCGTCGCAGGTCACCGCGAGGCGCGCCTTGAGCGCCGGATCCGCGACCTCGATGATCGTGTAGAGCAGCAGGTTGCCCGCCGTGGGCGCGCGCAGGGCCCCGTGGACGATCGCGTGCTTCTCGGCGTCCGTGATGGGGGTGTCGGCGTAGGCGCGGGTCGAGACGCGCGCGTTCAGCAACTCGAGTGTGGGGTTGGTGATCGGGGTGTCGTTCACGTGGTGTCCTCTCGAAGGTCCCCTACTCGGCCCGGCGCCAGCGCAAGACGGCGGTGGCGACCACGCCGGCCACCAGCCCCCAAAACGCCGAGCCGATACCGGCGATACTCACGCCGGACGCGGTGACGAGAAACGTCATCATGGCGGGCTCGCGCCACTCGGGATCGGTCACGGTACCCACCAGCCCCGAGCCGATGGTGTTGACGAGCGCCAGCCCCGCGAGCGCAACGACCATCTCCGAGGGAAACGCGGCGAACACGGCGGTGACGGTGGCGCCGAACATGCCCACCAGCAGGTAGAACACGCCCGCCGAGGCAGACGCCGTGTAGCGCTTGGCCGGGTCGTGATCGGCCTGGTCGCTCGCACAGATGGCGGCGGTGATCGCCGCGAGGTTCACGGTGTAGGCGCCCAGCGGCGCGAGGAGCAGCGCCGTCAGGCCGGTCCAGGTCATGATGGGCGAGATGGGCGGCTCATAGCCCGAGGTGCGCAACACGGCGATGCCCGGGACGTTTTGCGAGGCCATCGTCACGGCGAACAGCGGCAGCGCGACACCCACGATCGCCGAGAGCGAGAACTCAGGCATGACGAACACCGGCCTGGTGAGCGCGAAGTCGAGCGCGCCCAGCGACAGCTGGCCCCGCGCCGCGACCATCACCACGCCGGCCGCGAGCACCGCGGGCACCGCGTAGCGCGGCGAGAGCCGGCGCATCACCAGGTACACGGCCACCATCACCGAGACGAGCAGCAGCTGCGTCTTCATCGCCGCGAACCCCTCGATGCCAAAGCGCAGAAGCACGCCCGCGAGCATCGCGGCGCCCAGCGCTTGCGGGACGCGCTGCATCGCGCGCTCAAACCAGCCGGTCACGCCCACCAGCACGATGAGCGCGGCGCACACCATGAACGCGCCGATGGCCTGCGGCATCGTCACGCCCGAAACGCCGGTCACAAGCATCGCCGCTCCGGGTGTCGACCACGCGGTGAGCACCGGCATCTTGTAGCGCACCGACAGCCCCACCGAGGTGAGCATCATCGCGAGGCCCAGCGCCCACAGCCACGACGCGGTCTGGGCCGGCGTCGCGCCCAGCGCCTGCGCCGCCTGGAACACGATGATCGCGGAGCTCGTGAAGCCCACCAGCACCGCGACGAAACCGGCCACCACCGCCGAGACGGAGAGGTCTTTGAAGAAGCTCACGTGCGAGTCCCTTTCCGACGCTTCGAGCGACTAGCCGAGCTTGGAGCCCACGATGCGGGCCACCTCGGCCTTGTCGCAGTTGCCGCCGGTCTCGGACACGATGAGCCCGATCGCCTTGCCCATGTCGCGCTTCTCCGAGAACCCGTTCTCGGCGAGGATGCGCTCGATCACGGCGAGCAGCTCGTCGCCGGAGACCTGCGCGGGGAGGTAGCCGTTCAAGATGTCGACCTGCTGCTGCAACAGCTCGGTCCGCTCGGGGTTGTTGCCGGCCTTGAGCGAGCCCTCGAGCGTCTCTCCCGTCTGCTTGAGGACGCGCTTGAGCGCGGCGACGACCTCCTCGTCGGTGGCCTCGACGCCGGAGGTCTTCTCCTTGATGTCGATCTCGTTCTTCACGAGTCGCAGGATCGAGACGCGCGGCTTGTCGTGCGCGCGCATCGCGGCGGTGATCTCGGCGACGAGGAACTCCTTGTTCATGGCTGCTCCGAAAGACGTGGTGAGGATTCTTCTCCCCTGAAGGTACCACTGCGCGCGGGACTGGCGCGTGGTCCTATACTGGATGGTGCGTCAAGAACCGCTGACTGATGCAGTACCGCTTGGGGGCGAGGAAGCGATGACCGTTAAGCGCTCCATCACGATGACGACCGCGCTCGCGGTCCTCACGCTCGCGGGCGTGTGCCTGAGCGGCTGCACCGCCGCCAAGGCCGAGAAGCCCGTCGTCATCGGCTATCTGGGTGGCATCTCCGGCCGCTCCTCGGGTCTGGGGCTGGCCGGCCGCGATGGCGCACTGCTCGCCGTCGAGCAGGCGAACAAGGCGCGCGGCGGCGGCAAGCCCGCCTACGTGCTCGAGGTCGCCGATGACGGCCCGGGCGACGCGGCCTCGGTCGCAGGGATGCGCGAGCTTGCGAGCAAGGGCGCGGTCACGGTGATCGGCCCCATGACGAGCGTGTCGGCTTCGGCAGCGGTGCCGGTCGCCGGCGAGTTGAAGCTGCCGCTGCTCTCCCCCACCGTCAGCAGCACCGACTTCACCGGCCACGACGACTACTTTCTGCGCGTTTGCGCGGACAACCGGCTCTACGCCTCACTGCTCGCCTCGCGAGTGGTCGAGCTGCACGGCCCCGCCAAGGTCGCCGTGGTCTACGACCTGGGCAACCGTTCCTACACCGAGAAGCTCTACCTGCACTTCAAGGAGGCACTCGAGAGAGCGGGCGGCTCGGTGATCCAGACCGACACGTTCACCTCCGGGCAGAACCCCGACTACACCGCGATCGCCAGACGAGTGGGCACCGCGAAGCCCGATGTCGTGCTCGTGGTCGCCAATGCGATCGACTCGGCGATCATGACGCAGAGGCTCCGTAACAGCGGCGTGAAGGCTCCGGTGGCGCTGGCGCACTGGGCTGCGACGGACGACCTCATCACCAACGGAGGCAAGGCCGTCGAGGGCGCGATCTACCTGGACAACTACGACCGCGATTCGACGAACCCCGCGTACACCACCATGGTGAAGGCGTTTCGCGACCGCTTCGGCTACGCGCCCAGCTTCGCGGCGATCCACGCCTACGACGCGACGAACATGGTCATCAAGGCCACCGCCTCCGCATCGGACGGGGCAAGCATGAAGGCCGCGCTCCTTGGCATGGGCCGCTACGACGGCATCCAGGGCCCCATCCGTCTCGACAGGTACGGCGACACCATCCGGCCCTTCTATCCCATGACCATCCGCGACGGCGTCTTCACGTCAGCACCGTAGCCATGCGACAAGTCAGCTTCGCGCGTTCCACCGTTCTGAGGTTCCTGGCGCTGGGGCTGATTCCGTTGGTGGTCCTCGCGCTCATCGGTGGCGCGAAGCTCGCCGAGGTCCAGCTCGACGCCGTGGGCTGGCGCGCCGAGAAGAACGCCGAGACGGTGAGCGCCCAGGTGCAGTCGTTCCTGTCCAACCCTGAGGTCACTCTCCAGGAGTTGGGCCACGTCGCGAACAATGCCGATGCGGCCAAGGCGCTCTCGGACTCCATCGTGAACCACTTCGCGGCCATCGAGTCCGTTGAGATCGTGGACGAATCCGGCATCGTGCGTTCAGCGAGCATACGGCCGGACATCCCGGCGCACCCGACCGACCTCGTGGGGCAGGACCATTCGCGCGACCCGCTGTTCTTGCGCTCGGTGATCGCGTCTGTGCCCGTGTGGTCAGGGGTGTTCACCTCACCGGTCAGCGGAAACCGCGCGCTTGGCGTGGCCGTCCGGTTCGAACGCGGCGTGGTCATCGGCACCGTCGACATCGAGAAGCTGGCCGACGTGGTGAACCGCACGGCCCTTGAACCCGGTGAGCAGGTGGTGATCGTCGACCGCACGGGAACCGTGCTGTTCCACAGCGATCCCGCAGTGGCCGAGCTGCGGCCCAACTGGGCGAATCGACGACCGGTCTTCGAGGCACTCCGAGGTCACACCGGCCGATTCGACTACAGCGCCGAGGGCAGGCCGCTCGTGGGCGCCACCCGACCCATCGACGGTGCGCGCTGGGTCGTGCTCGTGCAGCAGAACCTGTTCGACGCGAGGCGCCCCATCGTGAGGACCACCCAAAGCGCGGGCGTGGTGGTGGTGTTCGTGGCCCTCGCCGCGATCTTTGGCGCGCTTCTGTTCGCCCGGACGCTGAGTGAGCCCATCCAGCACCTGTCCCACATCGCCGAACAGGTCGAGGCCGGCGACTACCCCAGCGACACGCCGCACTACCCGCACCGCGAGCTCAACGACCTCGCCGACAGCCTCCAGCACATGGCCTCGGCGGTCCGCGCGCGAGAGTCGGACCTCGCCACCTCGAAGGCCGAGCTCGAGGCCGCCAACGCGCAGCTCGCTCAGACCGTCGCCGAAAGGGAGCGCGCGCTCGCGCACCTGAGCGCCATGTCGGCAGAGCTCACCCGCACCGAGGAGCGGGAGCGCAGGCGCCTGGCCGAGGAGCTGCACGACCGCGTGAGCCAGGTGCTCGCGGTCGCCCGTATGCGCCTGGGGCTCGCGGTGAGCTCGGGCCGGGTCGACCCCGACAACCTCGACGCCGCGCAGCGCCACCTGGCCGAGGCGATCCGAGAGACGCGCGCGATCACCTCCGAGCTCGCGCCTCCCGTGCTGTTCGAGATCGGGCTTGGAGCCGCCATCGGCGACCTGTGCGAGAGCCTGCAGGCGACCCACGGGATCCGCATCGAGTGCCACACCCAAGTCTCGGAGAGCGGGCTGGACGACGAGGCAAAGATGGTGCTGCTGCGCGCCTCCCGCGAGCTGATCATGAACGTCATCAAGCACGCAGGAACGGATGCCGCATGGGTCGAGCTCAGCGGCACAGACTCGGACATCGTGCTCACGGTGCGCGATGAAGGGGCCGGGTTCGACGCGGGCACCAAGGACGCCACCCAGGGCTTCGGCCTGTTCAGCATCCGAGAGCGGCTGCTCCACCTGAACGGCACGCTCACCACCCAGTCCTCACCCGGACGCGGCACCACGGTCACCGTGTGTGTCCCGCGTGCGGTGGGCCCGGCCTAGTCTTGGCCTTCTCGGCGTGAAGCGACCTGTGCCATCGCCTCGATGACCGCGCGGATGGCGGGTGCCGCACCGGACCCCTTGCGGGCGGCGGCGAAGATACGCCGGCTCATCGCCGGCTCGACGAGCGGCAGGATCGCCAGATCGAGGCCGCGCAGGTCCGTGAGCGCCGGCGCGATACCCACCCCCAGCCCCGACTCGACCGCCGAGCCGATCGCGCGGAAGTAGTTGCTCTCGAAGATGACCTTGGGCTCGAAGCCCGCCGAATGGGCCACGCGCTCGACCGCCTGGCGGCTCGACGCGCTCTCGTGGGCGACACACCAGCGCTCATCGGCGAGGTCGCGCAGCCGCACCGGGCCGCCGGCGAGCGGATGCCCCTGCGGCAGCAAGACCACCACCGGCTCGACGAACAGGTCGTGGCGCTCGATCCCCGCGTCCTTTGGGACGGGCACGAAGTCCCACTCATGCGAGAGAGCGACGTCGAGCTGGCCGGCCTTGAGCGCGGGGAGTGCCCTGACCGGCTCCATCTCGAAGATGGTGATGTCGAGTGCCGGGTGACGTTCCATCAGGCTCGCGAGCGCCGGTAGCGCGAAGGTCTGCGCGGCGGTCTGGAACACCGAGAGGCGCACCGTCCCGCTCACCTGCTGGGAGAACGCGGCGATGTCCGCGAGCGCGATCTCGCAGTCGGCGAGGATGGTCTCGGCGTGGGCGACGAGGCGCCGTCCGGCGTCGGTGAGACGGATCGAACGGGCGGTGCGCTCCAGCAGCGGCACCCCCACCTCGCGCTCGAGGACGCTCAGCTGGTGTGACACGGCGGGGGGCGTGAGGTAGAGCGCCTCGGCGGCGGCCGTGATCGTCCCGCGCTCGGCGACCTCGCGCAGGATGCGCAACCGAGTGGTGTTCAGCGGGGCGCTCATCGGATTGAGCATAAACTATTTCGATGCTCGCCTAAAGATAGCCGAAATGGACTTTATGCTCGGGTATGCCGAGGATAAGGGTGTCAGCCGATTCGACGCCCGGAGTCCTCATGCCCTTGCTGGTCCTGAAAGCCCTGCTCACGCCCTTGCTGATGGGGGCGGCCGTGTTCGCCACCCAGCGCTGGGGCGACCGGGTGGGCGGATGGCTGCTGGGTCTGCCGCTCGTGTCCGGACCGGTGTCGGTGATGCTGCTCATGGAGCACGGCGAGCGCTTCGCCGTGAGCGCCGCCCACAGTACTCTGGTGGGGTTCGTGGCCGGAGGCGCGTTCTGCGTGTCGTACGCGACCACCTCGGAGCGCCACGCGTGGCCGGTGTCCTTGGGCGCGTCCATGCTCGCGTTCCTCGCCACCGCGTGGGTGCTCGCTCCGCTCGACCTCGACTGGGTGCGTAGCGCACTGCTCGTGGCCGCGACGCTCGCCTTGCTGGCGCGCACCGTGGGCTCGCGGCCGGACTCCGCTCCGCGCGTACGCCCGCGCAAGCGCGACGTGACGATGCAACTGATCCTGGCGAGCGCGCTCGTGGTGCTGCTGACCACGTTCGCGGGTGCTCTGGGCTCGCATCTGGCCGGCATGCTGGCGCCGCTGCCCATCGTCTCGGCGGTGATGGCGACGTCGTCGATCAGGCGCGCCGGTGGCGGTGCGGCCAACGAGCTGCTTCGCGGAGCCGTGGTGAGCTCGTGGGGTGGCGCGGCGTTCTTCGCGGTCGCCGGAGCGCTGCTGGGCCCCGCCGGTCCGGTTGCCGCCTACGCGGCGGCGACGGCGGCAGCGGTGGTGGGCAGCTCGGCGGGAGCGAAGCTGCACGGGGCAGCCTGAGGCGACTCCTGCCACACGGCCCTGGTCACTCCCCCACGTACACCTTCTTCACGTATGGCGAGGTGAACAGCGCGAGCGTCGCCGCGTAGGTGGGGGCGAACTCGAGCGCGTCTCCGATCGCGGGCGCCTCGGTGAGCCCCTCGACGTCGAGCACGAGGTGATCGCTCGACGCCCCCAGAACCTCGACGCGCCCATCGAGCGGGAGCAGGCCGGTGGGCGGCGCGTCCTGGCGGCCGATCGCGCAGATCGCACGGCGCCGGCGCCCTCTGTCCTCGAAGACAGGGGTGCCGCCAAACGCGTCTTGCGCGCTCGTGCCCTGCGGAACCGACGGCTTGACCATGCACTCGATCACGGGAGCCGAGAGCTTCAGCGCGTCTTTGTGAAGCTCGAGCCCCGGGACGGGCTCGCGCGTGGCGGGATCCACACCCAGCACGATCGCCTCGCCGATGCGCAGGTTTGTGGTGCCCGCCGGCAGCCGCCCGGCGACCGCCATCTCGAGCGAGGTCGAGCTGCCGCCCGACACGAGCGCCGGCCGGCCCGTTCGCGCCGAGACCTGCTCGGCGAGCGATGCGAGAAGGCCCAAGTTGCGTTCGTCGGGCACGATGGCGCCGTAGCAGGTGAGGCTCGCGCCCACACCCAGCACTTCGATGCCCGGCAGCCCCGCCGTGGCGTCGAGGAAGGCGGGCAGCATCTCCGGGAGCATGCCTTCGCGCAGGTCGCCGATGTCCACCATCGCGACCACGCCGTGGTGCGCCCCGGCTCGCATGGCGGCCGCCGAGAGCGCCCCGGCGATCGCGGGCTCGCTGACGAGCGAGACCCGGGCGAGGCGCACGGTCTGCTCGGCGAGGCCGGGGGTGGGGGCGCGCAAGAGCCAGACCGGCGCGTCGATGCCCGCCGCGCGCAGGCGCTCGATGTTCTCGAGCCGCGACTCACCCAGGGCGACCACGCCACCCGAGAGCATGGCGCGCGCGACCTCGGGGCTGCCGCAGGTGACCTTGGTGACGCC
>CAYOHY010000002.1:0-2231 GCA_964403885.1 uncultured Eubacteriales bacterium | reverse complement strand
CCTCGTGGCTTCGAGGGTCGCGACACCGCCCGGCAGCCGAGTGAGCGCTCCGCCGGTGCCGATGAGCAGCCGGCACGCGGTGAGATCGCGCCCGCGCACCACGGTCTGGCGGCCGGACGGCGTGTACAGGTGCGCGAGGTGGCCCGCGTGGCGCTGCATCGCCGTGACCGCAGCAGTGCGTGCGAGCAGGCGCGCCGCGTCGACCTCCTCGGCGGATGCGGGCAGCGCGGGCGGGAGTAACGGGCGCTCGTCGGTGGGCAGGAGATCGGCCACGTGCGCGGCGCTCACGAAGGTGCCCAGGTCGCCCTCGACCGTGCGCTTGGAGTGAGGCTGCGGGTCGGTGCGCATCGCCGCGAGCTCCGGGCTTCCGTTGGTGACCGAGTGGATGTCGGTCGTGGCCCCGCCCACATCCACCACCACGAGGTCGCCCACCGCGGCGGCGAGCGTCTCGGCGGCGATCAGCACGGCTCCGGGCGTGGGCAGGATGTGCCCGCTCACGAGCTCGGAGAGCCGCTCCATGCCCGGCGCGTGCACGATGTGCTCCTCGAACGCGTCGTGGATCGCGGCGCGCGCGGGCACCACGTCGAGCTCGTCGACCGACGGGTAGACGTTGCTTGTGATGCGGACGCGAAACCCTGCGTTCTCCAGCGTCGCAGTGGCATGGACCGCAGCGCTCGAGTTGCCGCCGTACACCACGATGGGTCGCACGCGAAGCTCGGCGAGGCGCTCGGCGTTGTGGAGCACCGTGGCCGAGTCGCCCCCCTCCACGCCGCCGGCCAACAACAGCAGCCCGGGCGCAAGCTCGTCGATCGCGCGCAGGTCCTCGTCGCGCAGCAGGCCCGCGGTCTGGTACTCGACCACGGCGCCCGCGCCCAGCGCTGCCTCGCGCGCTGCCATCGCGGTCATCTTCGCGGTGAGCCCGTGCACCGTCATGCGCAGGCCCCCCGCCGCCGAGGAGGTCGCCAGCGTGAGCGCCGGCGCGAGCGGACCCGTGGCCGCCTCGAGGTGCGCACGGGCCGCCGCCACGCCCAACCCCACGTCGCCCTGCGCGACGCTCGTTGGCGCGACCCCCTGCCCCACCAGCTCAGGCGTGGTGCGCGGGAACCCCGCCAACCCCTCAAACGCCGAGACCACCGTGGTGGTCGAGCCTATCTCGGCGACGAGGGCGTCGATGGGGCGCGGGTCGCTCACGGGTCACATCCCGCGCTCTCGCAGCGCCCGGACGATGAAGCTTGCGACGTCGAGGCCCTTGGTGCCTCGGCCGAAGCCGGCGTCCATGCCCCACGCGCGCGCAAGCTTGTCGGTGACCTGGGTGCCGCCCGCGATGAGGATGAGCCGGTCGCGCACGCCCTTCTCGGTGGCGAGGTCTGCGAGCTTCTCCATGCTGGCGCGGTGCATGTCGGCGTGGGTGATGATCGTGGAGATGAGCACCACGCGTGCGGCGTGCTCGATCGCGGCGTCGAGCACCTTCTCGATGGGGACCGAGGTGCCCAGGTACTCGACGGTGAATCCCCACTTCTCGAGCCCGCCGTGCTTGATGTCGATGATCTCGCGCATGCCCACCGAGTGCTCGTCCTCGCCCACCGTGGCCGCGACGCAGCGCAACTCGTGCGTGTGCACGAAGTCACGGATCTCGTCGTCGCCCATGACCTCGGGGGGCTCGGGGATCACCAGCGTCGACGGGTCGACCGTGGCGGCGAGACGTCCCTTGATCTCGACGAGCGTGCCCTCGGAGGGATGCATGATCTGGCGGTTGATGACCTCGGGGTTCTCGAGGTTCATCGCGCGTCCCAGCTCGAGCGCCGCTGCCTCGGCGACGCGCGCCGACGTGGGCAGGAACATCGTGACCGCGACGATCCCGTCGCCAAACCACTCGACCTCAGGCGCGATCCGGCCCGATGCCCGCAGCTCGGCCGTGCGCGCCATGCGGGCGGCGATGTTGTCCTCGGGATCGAGCTCGTCGACAAAGGGCACCTTCGCGTCGTCACACAGCGTGCACCCGCCGATGAGGTCGCACGGCGACGCGTGGGCGGGCAGGTCGTCCGGCAGGTGGTTCTCACCAAAGTGGTGGCACACCGGCGCGAGGTAGTCGGGTGCGCGCTCCACGATCGAGCCAGCCGCCACGCCGCCTTGCGAGTCGCGCGCGATGCCGTCGTCGTGCGTCTCCGGGTACTCGCCGGAGTCCACGAAGTACGCCTGCTCCACACCGGCGAAGTAGCCGCCGTCGGCGA
>CAYOHY010000001.1:0-112846 GCA_964403885.1 uncultured Eubacteriales bacterium | reverse complement strand
CGGCAACCGCTGGGTCGAGGATCACGAGTGCGTCAGCGGCAACGGCCGTCGCGCCCTCCACGATGAGCGGGTTCACGTCGATCTCGGTCACCGCCGGATGGTCCTCGGCGATGCGCGCAAGTGCCCGGATCGCCGAGGCGAGCGACGTACGGTCGACCGGCGGCATCCCTCGGAAGGAGTCCAGCAGCGCATGAGCCCGGATGGTCTCGAGCATGCGCTCGACGTCTCGCTCGCCGAGCGGCGTCACGCCAAGGGTGATGTCTCGATGTGCCTCTGCGAAGATCCCGCCGATGCCAAAGACGACCACCGGGCCGTAGGAGACATCGCGCTTCATGCCCACCATGAACTCGCGGCGCCCGTGGACCATCCGCTCGACAAGCAGCGACGCACCTTCAGCACGGGCCAGAAGGTCGCTCGCCGCGCTCCGTACCGCATCTGCGCCGAGAAGGTTCAATGCGACGAGCCCATGCTCGGTCTTGTGAGCGATGTCGGCACCGACCGCCTTGACCACGACGGGACCGTCGAGCCGTCCCGCGATCGCCACGGCCTCATCAGCGCTACGTGCGAGACCGCCGTCGGGAATGGGGACCCCATAGGCCGCGAGCAGCGACTTCGCCTGCCACTCGTCGAGCGCCGAAAGGCCCTGAGCCACCGCCTGGGCGACGATGGCGGATGAGTCGCGCATCGCTCCCGCGTCTTCGATCACCATGCCGAATCCACCCGGCCTTCGTTCGTGGTACCCGCCGACACACGCCTTGACCCCTCGTATCGTATGCACAATTGCACCGAGTTGAAACAGCGCGCTGGCCGGAAGCACGAGCGAAACAGGCGACAGAGCGATCAGACCTGCCCAAACAGAACGAGGCGCCCCGAAGGACGCCTCGAAAAGTGCTGGTCGGGCTGACAGGATTTGAACCTGCGACCCCTTGACCCCCAGTCAAGTGCGCTACCAAACTGCGCCACAGCCCGAAATCACCGCCAAGCGGCAAGGCGATAGTTTACATCGCACCTCGCCACTCCTCAAGCGAAATTGCGAGGTATTCGGCTACGCCTCGTCAGAACCGTCTCCGCGACCGGCGTAGAGCACCACGCCGACGTCCTCTATGGTCACCAGGCCGGCCACCACCATCGTCGACCACAGCTCCGCAAGTGCGACGATGCGATGCGCTTCGTCGGTCACGGTGACGAGCACCGGACAGTCGGTGGACATGCGCATGCCGTGCTTGGCGACGTCGCGGCTCGAGGCGCCAAAGCCCACCATGCCGCGAAGCGCGGTGGCGCCGGCACACCCCTGGATGCGCGCCTGCTCGACGAGCGCCTGATACAGCGGGCGGTCCTCATAGATCTCGTTCTCGCCCACATAGGCGGACAAACGCTTGGCCTGACCCTCGAGATTGCGGATCATCGGCTCTCCTCTCTGACGGTCGCGTCGTGCACACCGGAAGCGATCCGGTCGCACAGTGCGACGGCGATGGCCTTCTTGGTCATGACGGGAAGCTCCTCGGCGCCTTGGGCGTCCACGAACCACACGCGGTTGGAGACGCTCGCAAACCCGAGCGAGGGATCTGAGACATCGTTGGCCACCACAAGATCGAGGTGCTTGCCGGCGAGCTTGGCAGCGGCGTTGGCCAGAACGTCGTCGGTCTCGGCGGCGAATCCCACGAGGAAGCGCGTACCCTTGCGCGACCCGAGGTCCGCAAGGATATCAGGGTTTCGCACGAGTTCGACCGAATCAGGCGCATCGGTCTTCTTGACCTTATGCGTCACCGGGTGCGCGGGGCGAAAGTCCGAGACCGCCGCGGTCGCGACCACCACCTGCGTCTCGCCGTACGCCTGCTCGACCGCTGATGCCATCTCGAGGGCCGTGGTGACGCGAACCGTGGTCACCCCGAAGGGGTCGGGAAGACCGGTGGGCCCGCTCACGAGCGTCACCTGAGCGCCGCGTCTGGCGGCCTCCTCGGCGACGGCGTAGCCGGTGGTGCCGCTGCTCGCGTTGGTGATGAAGCGCACCGGGTCGATCATCTCGCGCGTGGGCCCGGCGGTGACAAGCATCCGCACGCCCGCCAGGTCGCGAGAACGGGCGACCTCGGCGAGCACCGCAGCCGCGATATCGTCCACCTGAGCGAGGCGTCCCTCTCCCACGTCCCCGCACGCGAGCTCGCCGCGCTCGGGCTCGACGATGATGGCGCCCCGCGCACGCAGCGTCGCGATGTTGGCTTGAGTCGCCTCGGCCCGCCACATGTGGACGTTCATCGCCGGGGCGACCACGAGGGGCGCCTCGGTGGCGAGCGCGGAGGTGGTGAGCAGGTCGTCGGCGCGGCCCTGCGCGAGCTTGGCCACCACGTTGGCGGTCGCCGGGGCCACCACGAACACGTCGGCCTCCTCGGCGAGCGAGACGTGGTGTACGCGCGCGGCCGGCTCGTCCCACAGCGACACGGCGACCGGCTCGCCGGACAGCGCCCTGAACGTCGCTGTGCCCACGAAGCGGGTCGCGTTCTCGGTCATGACCACCTTGACGCGGCAGCCCGCGCGCATGAGCGCACGCACGAGCTCACACGACTTGTAGGCGGCGATACAGCCGGTCACGCCTACGACTACAGTGGGTGTTCGTGTCGGATTCATGGACGCATTATCTCACGACCGCGGGTGACCCCCGTTATCCGGTCGGGAACAAACACTCGCAGGCACGCACCACGACGAAGGGACCCGCGCGATGAACCAGGCCTCCCCCTACGGGCGAGAGGTGCGACTCCGGATCGGCGGACCTGCGGGCTTTGGCATCAAAGCCGCCGGTCAGTCGCTCGCCCGCGTGTTCGCACGAGCCGGCTACCACTGCTTCGACCTCACCGAGTATCCCTCGCTCATCAAGGGCGGCCACAACACCTACCACCTGCGCGTGAGCGCAGACCCCATCTTCAGCCACGTCATGCCCACCGACGTGCTGGTCGCTCTCGACCGCCCCACCGTGCGGCTCCACATCGCCGAACTCACCCCAGGTGCCGCCGTCATCTACGACCCCGCCGACTTCACACCGGACGACGACGACCTTCTCGGCCGAGACGACCTGTGTGTGGTCGCCGTCCCGCTCACCGACATCGTGCGAGACGCCGGCGGCATCAAGATCATGCGCAACGTCGCAGCGCTGGGTGCCACGTTGGGTCACATGGACTTCGGTCTCGATGGCCTCCTCGAGTCCATCCGCGCCCAGTTCGCCCACAAGGCCCCCGAGATCGCCGAGCAAAACATCGCCGTCGCCACTGCGGGCTTCCACGCCGCTCGCGAGATGACGTGCGACTTCCCCTACAAGCTCGCGCCCGTCGAGGACGCGCCGGTGCGCGTGATGGCCGACGGCAACGAGGCGATCGGCCTGGGCGCGCTGGCAGCGGGCATCGGCCTGTACTGCGCCTACCCCATGACGCCGGCGAGCTCGCTGCTGCACTTCATGGCGAAGCACGCGGACACCTACGACGTGGTGGTCAAGCACACCGAAGACGAGATCGCCGCCATGAACATGGTGCTGGGCGGCGCGTTTGGCGGCACCCGCTCGATGTGTGCGAGCGCGGGCGGCGGGTTCGCGCTCATGGTCGAGGCGTTCGGATTCGCCGGCGTGTCGGAGAGCGCCTGCGTGGTGGGACTGTTCACGAGGCCCGGCCCGGCGACCGGACTGCCCACGTGGACGGAGCAAAGCGACCTGCGCTTCGCGCTGCACGCCGCCCAAGGCGAGTTCCCGCGCGTGGTGCTTGCGCCCGGCGACCACACCGAGGCGTTCGAGCTCACCTGGAAGGCGTTCAACCTCGCCGATGAGCTCCAGACGCCGGTGATCGTCCTAGGCGACTCCTACCTCTCGGACAACCGGCAGACACAAGACCCGTTCGACACCGCCGCGGTGACCATCTCGCGCGGCAAGCTGCAGGCCGAAGGCAGCGTCGAGACCCCCTACCGCCGCTACGCCCCCGCCGAAGACGGCGTCTCGCCGCGCGTGCTGCCCGGCGTCGAAGGCGCCGTGCAGCTGGTCAACTCCTACGAGCACGACGCCGCCGGCTACGGAGCCGCCGGCGAGGAGCGGACCGCCCGCGCCGAACAGAACGACAAGCGTCTGCGCAAGCTCGATCTCGCCCGCGAGCTCGTCCCGGAGCCGCGCGTCTACGGCGACCCCGACCCCGAGCTGCGGCTGGTGTGCTTCGGCACCACCAAGATGCCGGTGCTCGAGGCGATGAAGTGGCTCGCCGCCGAGGGCCGGCGTATCCAGATGCTGCACACCGTCACCCTGTGGCCCTTCCCCGCCGACGAGGTCGAGGCGTTCGTCTCGGCAGACGTGCCGTGGATGGTGATCGAGGGCAACGCGACCGGGCAGCTCGAAGGGCTGATCGCCGAGCAGTGCCTGGTCAGACCCGACATGAGCCTGCAGCGCTCAGACGGTCGGCCCATCTCGCCCGAGCTCGTGTACGCGACCATCAAGGAGTGGCTGGGCGAGCCGGTCGAGCTCACCGACGCCGGCACCTTCGTCAACGGAAAGGACGCGTGAGCCGATGGTTGCGGCACACGACTTCAACACGGCGAACCGCCCCACGTGGTGCCCCGGCTGCGGGAACCACGGCATGTTCGAAGCGCTCAAGCGCGCACTGGAAGAGCTGGGCTGGGAGAAGCGCGAGTTCGCGATGTTTTGGGGCATCGGCTGTCACGGGAATGGCGCCGACTTCTACGATGTCCAGGGGTTCCATGCGCTGCACGGCCGCTCACTCCCGCCGGCGAGCGCATACCGCCTGACGCGACCGGACCAGCACGTGATCGTCGAGATGGGTGACGGCGACGGCTACGGCATCGGGCTGGGTCACTTCGTGCACGCGTGCCGACGCAACGTCGACCTCACCGTCATCGCGCACGACAACCAGATCTACGGCCTGACCACCGGCCAGGCGTCCCCCACCACCGACCACCTCATGCCCACCGTCTCCACCCCGCACGGAGTGCTCGAGGAGCCGATCAACCCGATCGGACTCGCGCTCGCCGAGGGCGCGACGTTCATCGCCCGCGGGTTCGCCGGCGACATCCCCCACCTGACGGGCCTCTACATCGAGGCGCTCACCCACAAGGGCTTCGCCGTGGTCGACGTCTTCCAGCCATGCGTGACCTGGAACAAGCTCAACACGTTCAAGTGGTTCCGCGACCGCATCTACAAGCTGGAAGAGTCCGGCTGGGACGCCAGTGACCGCTCCGCGGCGTTCGACCTGTCGCTCACCGCGTTTCACGAGCTCACCTGCACGCCCGAGTCGTGCCGGGTGCCGATAGGCGTGTACTACCGCGAGCAGGGGCGGCCCACCTACGAGGAGCAGACACCCGCCTCGGCGCAACCGGGGTTCACGCGTGCCGAGAAGCCGCGCGACGTGACGGAGCTGATGCTGCGCCTGTGACTTCGGCGCGCGCCTATCCCGCTACCGCGACACGCTCGCCTGGGCCGACGACAGCAGCACCGAACGAAGCGCTGCCACACACGCGGGGTCGAACCGAAAGCCCGCCTCGTCCTCGATGAGCGCGAGTGCGTCCTCTCGGCGCATGGGCGGGCTCTGGGGACGGTCGGTCACCATGGTGTCATAGGCGTCGCACACGCCGATGATGCGCGCGCCCAGGGGGATCTCCTCGCCCGCCAGGCCGTCCGGGTATCCCGAACCGTCCCAGTGCTCGTGGTGCGAGCGCACCACCGGCATGATCTCAGACAAGCCCGCCGAGGACAGGATCTGCTGACCCAACACGGAGTGCTGACGGATCTGCTGGGTCTCGCGCTCCGAGAGCGGCCCACGCTTGTTGAGCAGTGAGTCAGGGATCCCGATCTTGCCCACGTCGTGCAGTGTCGCTGCGGTCTCGAGCTGGCGCAGGTCGTCTTCTGACCACCCCATCCGTACGCCCACGGCACGCGCGAGATGCGCGACCGTGGCCGAGTGGTCGCGGGTCGATGCGTCGCGCGCATCGACCGCCGCCGCAAGCGCGCGCACGGCCGACAGCCGGTTCTGGCGCTCGAGACGGCTGATGCGCTCGCGCGCACTGAGGTCAGGAACACGCTCGGTGTCGTAGGCGACCACGCCGGCCTTGCCTGACTCCTTGGCGTCGAACAGCGCTCCGTCCGCTACCCGCATCAGCCGCTCGGCATCGACGGCGTGCATCGGGAATGAAGCCACCCCCGCCGAGACCGACACGCTTCCGGGACGCTCGCCTGCCTCGATCGACAGCACATCAAGCATCCGCCGAGCGATGACGGTGGCCTCGGACAGCTCCGTGGCGGGCAAGATCACCGCGAACTCGTCGCCACCAAGGCGTGCGACGGTGCACGACCGCGTGCACACGCCTTGGAAGAGCGACGCCGCGTCGACGAGCAGCCGGTCGCCCGCCATGTGGCCATGACGCTCGTTGTATGCGCCGAAGTCATCGATGTCGAGAGCGATCAGCGAGAGCGACTCCCCGTATCGGGCCGCCTGCTCGAGCTCTTGGTCGAGCCGATCATGGAAGAACCGGTGGTTGTACAGGCCAGTCAGGGGGTCGGTGATGGAGCGGTGGAACAGCACACCGTGCTCGAGTGCCACCACCACACTGCGGCCAAGGACCAGTGTCGTCATCACCGTTGCCGCCACGGCATACACCCAAAACCACCCGCCGGGCATCGACGAGTACGCCGCGTAGGCGAACAGGGGTATCGCGGCGACCGTGACCACCGGCACCACCACGTTGGACCACCGGAAGCGACCGGCGGCCAACGGCGGCAGGGGCCGCAACGGACGCGCCCCGGGTTCTGTGAGGCGGTAGACGGCGGCCATCATCAGCAGCCAGTGCCCCGTGAACTGCACCAAGTCGAGCAGTCCACGCTCGTAGTTGCGCGAGCCGCCGGCAGCGGTGGTGTACCACAGAGGCCACAAAGAGATGGCCACGGCGTACATGCTGAGCGAGATGGCGACCAGGCGGTCCCATGCGCGCCACCGGTCCACCTTCATGCCGACGACGTTGCCGATCGTCCCGCACACCATCATCAGCCCGAACAACGGATATCCGGTACCCAGCAGCGTCTCGCCCACCGACGCGCCGGCCGGGCCCATGATGGGCCGGACGTAGAACCTCAGGATGAGCGCGCCCGCGATCACCGACAGCGCGGCTGCGTCGAAGGCCACTCGGGACCGCGCCGCACCGGAGGACTGGGTGAGGCGGCTCATCGAGACCAGCAGGCCGATGAAGAACACCGCGGCGACCCCGTGCATGATGTGGAACGGCCAACACACGCGAGGCGGGCCGGCCGGATCGATCGCGAAGACCCACCACATGAGCAGCAGCTCGCAGCCCAGAAGAATCGCGTTGGCCGCACCCAGACACAGCCAGAAGACCCGCTCAACACCTTCGCTCATCGCGCGGGCACGTACGGAGAAGATGACTGTCAGGAGGATGGGGGTGCAGTAGATGGCCTCGAGCATCACCAGCCTAAACGCGGGGGGCAACGCGGCCCGCAGCGTCACGAAATACAACCCGCCCATGATGCCGAGACAGGCCCATGCCCAGACACGGATACGCTGAGATGCTGCCCCTGCGGCGCCCTGAGTAGGCGCCACCTCGGCAACGTCGGAGTCAAGACCCACGAACGCCCGTCTCCCCCACGGTCACGGGCCCCCCAAGGCCCGCCAGACACGAACACGTGCAGTATATCCCGTTTGCGTCAGGTCGTGCTCTCCATCGCCACTTCCGCAGTCGACTGCGGCACCCATGTGGGACCCGCGTCCAGCCGCCGGATCATCCTCACGAAGGTTGCCGTCACCAAGGGGTCGAACTGGGCACCCGCGCATGCCTCGAGCTCGGTGAGCGCCTCGGCGGTCGAACGCGCGGCGCGATACGGTCGTCCGGTGGTCATCGTCTCGAAGGCGTCACACACCGCGAGTATCCGCGCCTCGAGCGGAATCTCGTGCTCACGCAGCCCTTCCGGATATCCCCTGCCGTCCCATCGCTCGTGGTGATAGCGCACGAGCGGAAGCACCTCGTCGAGGTGCGCGGGCGCAAGGATCCGCTCGCTCAGCACGACGTGCTCCTCGATCTCGGCGCGTTCCTCCTCGGTGAGCCTGTCCTCCTTGAGCAAGACCTCGTCTCGGATGCCGATCTTGCCCACGTCGTGCATGAGGGCGGCCAGGCCCACGATCTGCACCCGGTCGTCCGGGAGGTCCATGACCTGACCAAGCGCGGTCGCGAGCTCGGCGACGTGCACGGAGTGGTGCTTGGTGGCGGGGTCACGCGCGTCCACGGCTTCGGCGAGCGCGCGAACGGTCGCGCGCAAAGTGCGCATACGGGCCCGTGAGACGTACTCCTCGGTCGCGACCGCGTTCAACGACTCGTCGTAGATGACCACCGGCTCGTCGTCGGCTCCCTCGGCAGCGCCCAACGCGACGGTCGCGCTCCGCATCAGATGGGCCGCGTCGAGCGCGTGTGCCGGCAACGCCGCGATCCCGGCGGCGATCTGTATGTGGGACAAGCCGGCCTCGCTCACCGCGCGCGAGGTGCGAATCCATGCCCGCCGGGCGATGGCGGCCGCCTCGTACGCGTCGGCATCCTCGACAAGCATCACGAACCGCTCGCTCTCGGCAGCGTACACGCGGCCATCGGGCGACTCGGCGGCCAGAGCTGTAGCCAGCACAGACGCCTCCCGTGCCCCGCTCACAACCGAATCGTAGCGGTCCGATCCTCCCGCCGAGAACAGCACGATGCTGAGGGGAAGACCCGCCTCGGTCGCACGCGTCACCATCTGATCGAGACGCGCGGCAAGCTCCGGACGGGTCAGCGCCCCGCTGAACGGGTCGCGCGCGCTGCGCCCCTCGGTCCGCGCCCTGTCCCAGGCGACCAACCCGCTCTGCGCGATCAACACGAGCGCGAGCAAGAACGCACAGATGCCCACCGGACGCGCACCCGCAGGCGGCATCGAGTACGCAAGGAAGCCCAACAGCGGCAACGCGAGCGACATGAGCGCCGGATAGACCTGGCCCAGACGGCGCATGGGCACTGAGGCCATGGGCCACGCCTCAACGAGCCCGTCGTGCCTGGGCGAGGTCGCTCGGTAGACCGCACCCACGAACAACACCGACACGCCGAGGCCCAGCATCGCCGTGAACCAGTCTGCGCGCGAGCGAAACGCCATGCCCCCGCCGATGAACCACCAGGGGAAGACGATGAGGCCGAACGAGTAGATGCCAAGACCGATCGCCGAGATGCGCTCCCACGCCCGCCAACGAGAAGCCTTCCAGCCGACCATCGCGGCGATGGTGCCCACGAGCATCGCCATGCCGAAGACGGGATAGAAGGCCGTGGTCAAGGCGACGCCCACGCCTCTCCCGGGCTGGGTGCCAATCGCGGGATAGGTCCAGAAGACGTAGATGAGCGGGGTCAGAGCAAGCGCGGCGGCCGCGACTTCAAGGTACGAGCGAACCTTCGACGCGTTGCTGCGTCCGCCCACCACGGTGAGCATCCCGACGATCGACAGGAAGGACAGCGCCCCCACCGCGTGAAGGACTCTCACCGGAACGAGCAGCCAGGAGTTGACCGCGTCGACGGTGAGCGCGTGCCACACGTAGTAGAGCTCGGCCACCAGCACGCTGCCCAAGGCCACGAACAGCATGCCCCAGAGCCGATGCTCCACAGACCCGCGGGTAACGATGGCCAACGGCGCGAAGACGCCGAGCGCGATCACCATCGGCAGAAGGTAGCTCAGCCCCGCCGTCAGAGCGATGTCGACGGTGACGGGCAGATCCATCAACGCGAACAGACCGCGCGAACAAGCGAGGACCACGAGGACGGTCCACGCGGCGGCGCGCAAACCCCGAGCGTGTGTTGTGAGCCACGGCGTCATTCGGCGGGCCATTCGTCTGACCAACCGAGGGCATCGGTGGTCGCCACGACAGCGATGAAGCGCTCCGCGAGTTCCGGGTCGAAGCGGGTTCCCATGCCCAGGTCGATCTCCTGAAGTGCCGCCGCCTTCGACATCGGAGCGCCATAGCGCTTCCCGGCGGTCATCCCGTCGTAGGCGTCGGCAAGGGCGATGATGCGGGACTCGATGGGTATCGACTCACCGGCCAAGGCGTCGGGGATCCCTGTTCCATCCCAACGCTCATGGTGCGCGCGCACCCACGCAGCGACTCCCTCGATGGCGAGCGATTCGAGCATGCGCTGCCCAAGCTCACTGTGCCCTGAGGCATGCTCGCGCTCGCGCACCGACAGCGTGCGCCCACCCAGCATGGCGTTTGGCAGGGCGATCTTGCCCACGTCGTGAAGCAGCGCCGCGATCTGCACTCGCTCGACGTGCTCGGGTGCGAACCCCAGGTCACCCGCGAGAAGACCGGCGAGCGCCGCGACGTTGCGAGAGTGGAACACGTTGGCCGAGTCGCGCGCATCGGTCGCGGCGGCGAGCGCTCGAACCATGTCGTAGGTCGCATCCTGGCCAAGATAGCGACCGCGACCGTCATGCCCAAGTGCCCGCTCGATACGCTCATCGAAGCCCATGATGCGGCCCTTGCCGTGCCGCTTCGCCCACGCCAAGGCCCCGTCAGCGCGCCGGATCATCGTCTCGGCGACCACCGCATCATCAGGACTGAGCGCAAACCCGATGGAGGCGCTGAGGCGCTCGTCAGGCACCACCACGCTGTGCACAGCCGCCTCCACGCAGCGGGCGACCTCGAACGCCTCGTCACGTGTGCGCGCGCTGGCGATCACTGCGAACTCGTCGCCTGAGAGTCGAAAGATGTGATCGCGCTCCCCGCACGCTCGGGCGATCGCCTGTGCCACCTCTTGCAGCACGCGGTCTCCGGCCGACAGGCTCATCGCCGAGTTCACGCGCGCGAAACCGTCGATATCGAGCAGCAGCAGCGCGAACGGCTCACCGAACCGAGCCACCCCGGCAAGGTGCTCAGCGAGATGCCTATCGAAGCTTCTCGGGTTGGCGACACCCGTGACCGGGTCGGTGTGCGCCTGCTCCTGGATCTCCCACCACTCGAACGACACGATGGTCGTTCGCGCGACGGTGCTCGTGGTCGCGACCGCAAGCGTGGCGAAGTAGACGATCTGGTCCACCGAACCCTTGTCGGCGCGCGAGACGGCGACCCCCAACACGATGACTGACACGAACACGAGAATGGAGAGCACGACCCCGGGCCACGCTTCGGCACGCGGAGCGCCCCCGATGACGCGTTGCCAGGGCATGTCGACCGCCACCGTGCGCATCAACCCTGCCACGAAGAGCAGGTAGTAGCCGACAAGATACAGCGTCGCCACGACGGCCTCTCCCACCGGAGCAGGCCGAACGCCGCTGACCGCCATCGACCAGGTCGGCCACAGGATCATGCCGAGTGAGTAGACAGCGAAGCCCGCGAAGGTCGACCGTGCCCACGGCGTGCGCCCGGCGGCGCCCGCGTAGCGGATGCACCCCAAGGTTGCCACAAGCATGAGCACGCCCAGCAGCGCGTAGACCGACATCCTCACCGCTTGAAGGGCGGCGACGGAGCTCAAGGGAGCGGCCCAGAAGCGATAGATCAACACGAAGCCGAGTGACAACAGGGCCACCGCGTCAAAGACGATGCGGGCCGCCCTCGTCCACCCGCCGTTGACCACCCCGCCGATCACACAAAAGACCGCGATGATCGCCGCCACTGCCCCCGCATTGAGTGCATCGAACAATGAGTCGAGGGGAGTCGAGCCTTTGGTGACAAGCATCAGGCTCAGATAGCTCTCGCTGAGGAGCATGCACAGCGACATGACCGACAGAAGGATCCACACGAGGCGAGCCTGGGTGCCCGGTCGCCCGATGACGGCTGCGGCGGTACAAAACGTCGCCGCCAGAACGATCGGCAACAGATACACGACCTGCGACACCGCGATACCGACGGATCCGCCCACGCCGTAGCGCAACACGAGATAGCTCGACACAGCGAGCGGCATGGCAAGCCACGCAGCCGGAACGAGCCGCGAACGTGAGCTGAGACGATCGTACGACCCCGATGTCATCCGGTCCCCGAGCATCGCGATGAGACGGCGGCCCGACCCCGGTCGGACCCGCGCCTAGTCTACCAGCGAAATGGGGTGCGGAGAGTCTAGATCAGGCCCAAGGCCTTGCCGGACTCCTCGAACGCATCGAGTGCCTGCGCGATGTCCTCGGCGGTGTGGGTCGCCATGAGGCAGGTGCGGAGTCGATCCATGCCGCGCGGAACCGCGGGATGCACGATGGGACACACGAAGATGCCACGATCGAACAGCATGCGGGTCAGGTCCATCGTCTTGCCTTCATCGCCGATGAGAACCGGCACCACGCAGGTGGTCGAGTCCATCGTGTTCCACCCCTGGGCCTTGAGGCCCTCGGTGTAGGAACGCTGGACCTCATGGAGCTGGGCGACGCGCCACGGCTCGTCCTCGATGACGTCGAACGCCGCGATCGCAGCCGCAGTCTGCGCGGGAGGAAGTGCGGCCGAGAAGATGAACGGTCGAGACATGTGGCGCTGGTAGTCGATGAGGTCACGCTCGCCGGCGAGATAGCCGCCGATGCTGGGGATGGACTTGGACAGCGTGCCCATCTTCAGGTCGATGGAGCCGATCATGTCGAAGTGCTCCTCGATGCCGTGACCCGTGGCACCGAGCGATCCGATGGAGTGCGCCTCGTCCACCATGAGACGGGCGCCGTAGCGCTCGCACAGGGCCTTGGTGGCAGGCAGGTCCATGACGTCGCCGTCCATCGAGAACACCGAGTCCGCGACCACGAGGATCGTGTTGTACTCGCCGGCGTTCTTGGCGAGCAGCTTCTCCAGGTGCCCCATGTCGTTGTGGCGGTAGGTGTTCCACTTGGCGCCGGAGAGCAGACAGCCGTCGACGATCGACGCGTGATCGAGCTTGTCCATGAGCACGAGGTCACCCGGGCCGGTCAGTCCGGTGATGATGGCGACGTTGGTCACGTAGCCGCTCGAGTAGACGCACGCGTCCTCGCGCTTGGTGAACGACGCGATACGCGCCTCGAGCTCCTCATGCAGGTCGGTCGTACCGGTAAGGAGGCGCACGCCGCCCGCGCCGGTGCCGTACTGCTCGATCGCGGCGATCGACGCCTCTTCGATACGCGGGTGGCCGATCAGTCCCAGATAGCTGTAGGACGCCAGCTGGACCATGTCCCGGCCGTCCTTCATCTGGACACGATGATTGGTCCGACCCACCGTGGGCTGCAGGTAGAAGTACCGATCCGCTGCGACCATCGCCTCGCGGCGCGCGATGAACTCAGATACTCGGGCATCCACACCATCGCGCACGAGCGTCGCATCGATCATCGTGACGTCCCCTCTCGACCACATGAACACGCGCCGGCAGCACGTGTGTACAAAGTTGTACACATCGTACCACTCGGCGCGTGAAGTCAATCATCGAACCGGTAACGGCACCGTCTAGCGGTCGAAGAAGCCCTGCGTGCGCTGCTCGATCAGGCCGCTCTGGATGACCTGCTGGTACGCCTCGGCGGGGACCTTGGAATCCCAGTTCCCCGTGGCCTTCGCGAACCCGAAGATGAGCAGCCACACGGTCACCACGAGCAGCGGCCAGGCCCACGGCGCGATCCTGACGCGCGAGAACGCCTTGGCCTCGAGGCAGCCCTCCACCGGGCATACCTTGACGCAGTCCATGCATCCGTCGCACTCCGGGGCATAGATCCTGCCGGTCTTCTCGGGCTCCACGAACGCGTGGCAGACCTTCGAGCACTTCTTGCAGTGGATGCAGGTCTCGGCGTTGCGCTCGACGGTGCACGGCGACGCGAGCCCCACGGCCGAGTACAGGCCGCCCAACGGGCACAGATAGCGGCACCACACGGGACCAAAGACCACGGACAGCAGCGCCGCGAAGCCGGCGACCATGAGCCAGGTGGGCTCGGTCATGAGGTGCAAGATCTTCAGGTCGGCGATCCACATGTAGGGCAGCGTCCTGAACTGGACGGCTCCCTCGAGCGGCACGGTGAGCAGGCCGAACATGAACATGGCAGCGAGCAGGTAGCGAAACCCTCGGCCGATGAGGTCGAGCCAGCGCGGCACCCGCACGTTGCGGCCAAAGAACAGACGCCCAAGGGCCGCGCACGCCTCCCACACGGTGCCCACCGGGCAGATCCAGCCGCAGAAGCCGCGCTTGAACAGCAGCGACACCGTGAGCGCCATGAGGATGATCACGAGGCCGGCCGGCAGCAGCGTGTCCCATCCGCCGCCGCGAAGCCACGCAAAGAAGCTCGTGAAATGACCGATGGGCAGAAGTCCGGCGACCGCCTCGGGGCGATGCACGAACGGGCCCTCGCCCCTCGCCCACCGCTCGAAGCGAAGCAGCTGCACCACGGCGAAGATGAAGAAGGCGAAGAACGCCCCTTTGACCACCCAGCGCGAAGTGAGGATATCGAGCCAGCGCGGCGTCGAGGACGCGGCGATGGGATCAGGAGCCGAGGGGGTCTCGCCGTCGTGCGGAGTGGTCTCGTCGGACACGGATGCCTCCGGATGTAGGTGTTCGCTGGTCAGTATGCCGTGCCGGCGGCGCTTGTGAACCTTGGCGAGGGTAGAATCCATCGTAGACGCAGGTCAATCCCGGAAGGTGGAGTCACATGAAATCTGCACTTCTCGTGATCGCGCAGGACGTGTTCCGCGACGAGGAGTACGCCGAACCCAAGCAGGTACTGGAGGCACGGGGCGCCACAGTGACCACGGCAAGCGTGGCTGCCGGGCCGGCATCAGGCAGGTTCGGACTACCCGCCGTGGCCGACGTATCGGTCGCCGATGCGGCCGCGCGCGAATGGGATGCCGTCGCCTTCATCGGCGGGGGCGGTGCGGCGGTGTTCTTCGATGATCCGCACGCGCACGAGCTCGCTCGCAAGACACTCTCAGACGGTCACGTGCTGGGCGCCATCTGCATCGCGCCCTCCACGCTCGCCCACGCCGGACTGCTCACCGGCGTACGCGCGACGGCCTTCGAGTCCCGCGAGAGCGACCTCAAGGAGCACGGCGCGCTCTGGACCGGCGAGCCGGTGACCATCGACGGCCCTATCATCACCGCGAACGGACCCGAGGCCGCGACGGCCTTCGGCGAGGCACTCGCCAACGCACTCGGACTCTAGGACGGGAGTTCCCATGAAGATGATCCGCTGCCGCATCTGCGGTGAGACCTACCTTGGCACCGAGACCCCCAGCCGCTGTCCCTTCTGCGGCGCATCCGAGCGCTACATGACCGATGCCGACTCGTTCAGCGCACGCGAGAACGACATCGTCCTCACCGAGACGGAGCGCGCCGACATCGAGACCGCCGTCGAGATCGAGCGCTCCAACGCGCGCTACTACGCAGCGATGGCGTTGCTCGCGGGCGACGAAGCGCTTGCGAGCACCTACAAGCGGCTGTCACGCGTCGAGGCCGAGCACTGCTCGCTGTTCTCCAAGTTGCTGCGCGAGCCCAAGCCCGACGACCTCATGGCCCCCGCCGGTGACCCGGCAGGCTGGTGCGAGGCGATCGCCGAGTCAGCCGAGCGCGAGCGCCACGCGGCCGCGTTCTACGCCGAGGTCGTGGGCAGAGCGACCAACGAGCGCGTGCGGGAGATCTTCACCGCGGTTGCCTCGGTGGAGGCCGACCATCTGGCGCTCGACGCGCTGGCGGCTGAGCGAGCGGGCTGCTAGAACTCGCGCCGAGAGAACAGCAGCCCTGCGAGCGCGACCGCCAGGGCGATGCCGACGACGCAGGAGACAAGCGGCCACGCGAGCTCTGTCGTCTTGCCCGACAGCAGCGTCGTGGGCGCCGACAGCAGACCGACGGGGGTATAGCGAACCGCCGGCTCCCACAGGCCGAGAATGCCCGCCATGCCCCATACGACCAAACCGACGATCCCCGCGGCCAAGGTGGGCAGTACCGCCGAGAGGACCTCGACGAACGCGATCGCGAGAAGTGCGCCGGCAAGCCACGCGCCGGTCGAGGTCGCGAGGCGCTCGACCGGCGCCTCGCCAAACACGAGATACGTCCCTGCCAGGGTCACAAGGGCACCCACAACCGTCGCTCCCGCGACGAGCACCGCCTGCGCGACGTACTTCGCGACGACGAAGGCGGGGCGCGACACGGGCTTTGATAGCACGAGCACCGCTGTGCCGGCGGTGCGCTCGTTGGCCAAGAGTCCGGCGCTCGCGAACACGACGACCAGCAGGCCGATCTGCGACAGGTTCTTGATCCACTGCGCGTAGGAGTCGAGGTAGGTGGGGTCAGGCAGCTTGATCACGACGCCCGGCTGGGATTCCGTGAGCGACGAGATGAGCGCCGGCGTCGCCTTGGCAGCGAGCGGACTCATCACCGCGAAGAACAGGACCACCCCCAGCACCGTCCACAGGCGCCACGTGCGCCTGATCTCGAGGAACTCCTTGGCAAGCAGTCTGCGCAACGCGGTCACGACGCATTCCCCGTCTCGTCTCCCACCAGCTGGACGAACACCTCTTCGAGACCCACCTCGCCGGGCTCGAGCCTGCGAAGCCCCATTCCGGCATCCACCACGAGCCGCGGGATGGCGTCGGCCGCCTGGTCAAGGTCGGTCACCACGACGCTCATCGCCGCATCGCTGCCGGCATCCACTCCCGTCACCCACGGCTGGGCGGTAAGCGTCCTTGCAAAGGCATCGCGATCGCCCGCCACCTCGACCACGATCCGATGAGACCCGTAGCTCTCCTTCAGGTCAGTGATCGACGCCTGCGTGACCACCTTCCCGTGGTCGAGTATCGCGACGGTGTCACACACGCGTTCGACGTCAGCCAGGATGTGGGTCGAGAAGAACACCGTCGTGCGCCCCTTGAGTGAGAGCACCATCTCGAGCACGTCACGCCTGCCGATGGGATCGAGCGCGCTCGTGGGCTCGTCGAGCATGAGCAGCCGCGGCGCGTTGATGAGTGCCTGCGCGACACCCAGCCGCTGCTTCATGCCGCGCGAGAACCCACCCACCCGGGTCTTCACACCCGCGAGCCCGGCGAGGTCGAGCAGCACCGCCACGCGATCGTCCAGTGTGGGGCGATCGAGGCCGAACAGCCCGCCGGCGAACCGGAGGAACTCCTCGGCGGTCATCCAGTCGTAGAAGCCGGGGACGTCGGGCAGGAACCCGGTCATCGCCCGGACCTGCTGGGTGCCCGCGTCGTGGCCGAAGACTCGCACCGTGCCGTCGCTTGGCCGGCCCAGTCCGTTGAGGATACGCAAGGTGGTGGTCTTGCCGGCACCGTTGGGGCCCAGGAACCCGAATATCGAGCCCTCGGGCACCGTCAGGTCCACGCCGTCGAGCGCCGCGACCCCGCGATAGACCTTGCGCAGCCCCGCCACTTCGATAGCGGCCGTCATCGCTGGCCCTGCTCCGGCGAGCCATACAGGGCGTCGGCTGCGGTCTTGGCACGCTCATCGGCGGGTTGCGCCGGCATGGCCTCAGCCGCGGGTGCCGGAGTGCGGCCCGCGACGAACCAGATGATCGAGCCGATGATCTCACCGAGCACGATGATGAGCGCCCACAGCCACTTGCGCCGCCCCAGCGTCACGCGCTCCGCGGGCGTGCGAACGAGCGACACCAGCGCAGCGATCTGCAGGGCAAGCTGCACCACGATGAGCACGCCCACGCCCGCCAGCACGGCCGGCGGAAGATCGGTCAGAGCGGTCGTCGAGTTCATGAGAGCTCCTCTCCTGAAGCGGTATGCGAGCGGTCACGCGCCATCTCTTGGGCACGCCCGCTCCGAGCAAGGAACACCAGCACGCCAAGGGCGAGGCCCCCGGCCAGTGCGATCAACACGAGCACGAGCCACCACGGCGCCAGTCCCGTGCGCACCGAGCCAAGGGTCATGGCCCATATCCCGGCCGCGAGCGCACTCATGAACGTCGCGAAGCCGATGACCGCTCCGCGTGCGAGCGGCGAGCGCCTCGCGACCACGGACCAGACGGCCCACGCCGTCGGTAGCCCGGCCAGCAAGAACAGGAACCCGAACGCGGTGGCCTGCGATCCGTACCGGTCGACCTCCCCGCTCGCGTTCCAGTGCACAGGCAGCTCGGCCGGCAGCGAGCTGCGCAGGACGGCGAAGGAGGCCGCCATAGCCAGCGTCAGACCCACCGGCACTGCGAGCGCGATGAGAAAGTCACGCACAGGCACAAGCGCGAACGGCTCGTCCTCGGCGTCCGGGTCGATGAGGTGCAGCGTCACGGCCAACGCGCCAAAGTTGAGGTCCCACCCCACACCAAACACGCGAGGCACGAAGAGCCTGGGGTCGCGGGGGTTCCACCAGCGCTCGGCGATACGCTCGGAGGTGGGGATGCGCACGTCGTAGGGCACGCCGAGCACGTTGCCGGCGCCGCGCGACGCGGTCGGCTTCACGGCGGCCTCAGGACCGTACTCCCAAGGATCACCGAGCGCCTCGCACGCCACGACGACGTCGCTCGTGGTCGAGTCCGGGCCAAGCATCTCGAGCAGGTGTGCCCGCACGTCTTCTAATGTGTCGGCGATCTCATCGGCGGGCGCGTGGGCGAGCGCGGCACGCACACGGTCGAGGTACTCCTCGGCGGCGGCACGGGCATCCGGGTTGAGATCCGACAGGGTGACAAGCGCCATCTAGTGGTCCGCCTCCTTCAGGATCGAATCCACGGCCCGCGAGACGCTCGACCACGCCGTACGCATGCCCGCAAGCTCGCGCTCGCCTTCCGTGGTGAGGCGGTAATACTTGCGCGGAGGACCCACCGGCGACTCCTCCCACGTGGAGTCGATCAGGCCGGCCTTCTTCAGCCGAGCGAGCAGCGGGTAGACGGTGCCCGCGCTGATGGCCAGCTCCTGATGCGCCGAGAGCTCCTCGACCAGCTGTGAGCCGTACATGCGCGTGTGCGCCAGCAGGCCGAGGATGACGATCTCGACCACACCCTTGCGGATCTGTGACACCCAGCTGTCTTGCTCTCGTACCACGTGCACTCCTGTCCGACGGGCGCCGGCAACCGCCGACCGCTTCATGGTATGACATGGTATCTTGTTTTGCAAGGTACCTGTCACGACACGATACAACTGGGTTTCCACGAGGAAGATCAGCGAGTGCCGGACACCGACTCGAACGCGGCTTGGTACGCCGGTACGAGCCGCTCGAACGTGTAGGGCTCGGCGAGGACGCGCGCCTCTCCCGGTGCGGGCCGGTCGACGATGTGCGCACGCAGCATCGCGACCAGCTGGTCGGGTGACCGGTAGCGATAGTGCGCCGGGTAGAGCTCCGGGTAGGCCAGGCGATCGGGCACGAGCGGCGTGCACCCCGCGTAGCAGGCCTCCACCATCGCAAGCCCGAAGAACTCGTTGTCGGCGGTCGAGACAGCGACGTCTGCGCCTGCGAGCAGGCGTGCGTAGGCGGCCCGGTCCGGCGGCTCGGCACAGTGCGCCAGCCGAGTCCCCAACGCGGAGGCGGCCTGGCTCATCAGCCCCTCAGTCTCGCGGAAGCTCTGGCCCGCCACCACGACCTCGAAGTCGAGGCCCTCGGCAGCGAGCGCCATGACCGCACCAAAGAACTCCTCGGGGTTCTTGTCGTGCTCCCAGCGGTGAGGCCACACGATCCTGCACCGATCCCCGCGAACGATCGGCGCTTCATCGAACGCCGCGGGGTCGAACGGCGGTGCGATCACGAGCGACTTGGCGGCGATGGCCTCGGCCACACCAGTGGGCCGATGGTCCGGAAACTCCCTGAAGAAGCCGGGTATCGCCTCGACGAAACCATCGCGGTTCCATGCCGTGTTGAACAGGCACAGCTCGGCCGAGAGCGCCGAGGTCACGTTGGTGAGCGGGAACTGCAGGTCCCACTCGGCGGTGTGCCGGTTGGGATAGAGCAGCTGGTTCTCGTGGAAGTACACGATGGCCGGTACGGCCGCGATGTCAGATCCAACGAGCCCGCGAAACTCGGCGAGGTTCACGAACGTCGAGGCGAAGACGACATCCCACGGCGCACTCTCCCCTGCCCCGTCGGCGATGCGCAACGCCTCGGCGGCCATGGTGATCGCGGCGCCTCGCATCCGCCATTTCCACTTGCGGGGCGGCAACGTGAGCAGGGTCCACTGTGCGTCGATGCGCTCGACGAGCCCGTCGAGCACCGCGCGGTGGCTTCCGCCGTAGTAGGGCTCCAGTGCGAGAATGCGCAGCGGGCGCGTCATCGCGCCTATGCTTCCTCAGCGGCGGGCGCGGCGGCGGGCGCGGACTGGTCGATCTCGGCCCGGCGCGCCTTGCGCTCCGCCACGGCCGAGCGGACCTTTACCTCGGTCCAGCCCGGCTCACCCGCCGGCGTGGGCCACTGGCGCGGCGGCCGATACGCGGGGCACCGGAAGTCGAGCCACTCGAGCCCGGCGATCGCGTCGGCCACCATACGGTCGACGTCGAGCAGACCCCAGGCCTCGAGCACTTCAGGAAGCTTGGCGTGCGTCTCCGGGTTGCGCGGCATGAACAGGGTGCAGCAGTCGGCCGCATCCTGGGTCGAGAGCTCGTAGGTGTCGATGCGACGCGCCTCGTCCATGATCTCGAGCTTGTCGCTGCCGATCAGCGGACGCAGGACCGGCAACGTGGCGGCCTCATCGACCGCGGCGATGTTCTCGAGCGTCTGGCTCGCGACCTGGCCGAGCGACTCGCCGGTGACGAGCGCCTTGCCGCGTTCGACGCGCGCGATCTCCTCGGCGACCTTGATCATGAGACGCCGGTAGAGCAGAACGCGCAGGTCGGGCGGACACAACAGCGAGATCTCCTTCTGGAGATCACCGAAGGGCACGACGTAGATGCGACCCAGGCCGCCGGTACGCTCGAGCACCGAGCCGATCTCGGCCACGAGGCGCTCGCTCGACGCATCGACCTGGGGACGACCCGAGAAGTGCACGCCCACCGCGACCGCGCCGCGACGCATCATGCGCCACGTGGCCACGGGCGAGTCGATGCCGCTCGACAGCAACGAGACCACGGTGTTGGCCGTGCCCACCGGCAGTCCGCCCACGCCCTTGACCTTCGCCGAGTAGACGAACGCCTCCCCTTGCACGATGTGCACCGACACCGTGGCATCCGGGTTGGTGAGGTCGACGCCGGCACCGGTCTGCTTCACCAGGTATGAGCCGATCATCCGGCTCAGGTCCTGCGAGCCGATTGCGAAATCGGTGTTGGAGCGGCGTGAGCGCACGGCGAACGTGGTGAACGGGCCCGACTCCCTGAGGGCGTCCAGCGACGCCTCTTCGAGGTCGGCCATGTCGCGGGAGCACCGAAAGCCCACCGCGACACCGTTCACGCCCGGGATCTGTGCGATGCGGCGAGCCACGTCGAAGGCGCGCTCCGGCGTCTTGACGCGCACGACGAGCCGGCCGGCGACGCGCTCGACCCTACCCACGGGAAGACCGACGAGCGCCGTATCCAGATTGGACTGGAGGCGGCGCTCGAACGAGCCACGGTTACGACCTTTGAGGCCGATCTCGTGAAACGAGATCAGGCAGATGCGATCGAACATCGGTTGTCAGCTACTTGTAGCTGTCCTTGGTGCGCTCGTAGCCCACGTCACCGCTGGCGATCTCCTCGAGCGCGAGCGAGAGCGGCTTGGTGCTGGTGAGCTTCGCGATCTCGCTCGTGGGCATGGTGAGCAGCGCCTGGTCGCGGACGCCGTGGATCATGTCGTTGATCTGGCGGGCGCGCTTGGACGAGACGATGCACAGGCTGTACTTCGAGTCGACCTTGGTGAGCAGGTCGTCGATCGGCGGGTTGATGACAGACATCAGTTACGACTCCTCGTCGTTGGCGTATGAATCGATGATGCCCACAAGCTCGTCAGTAGCGCGGGCAACGTCGTCGTTTATTACCACATGGTCGTACTTCCCCACAAGTTCGAGCTCTCGCTCGGCGGTCGTCATACGCACCGCCACCTGCTCTTCGGTCTCACTGCCTCGACCCTCGAGCCGGCGCCTCAACTCCTCGATCGACGGCGGCACGATGAAGATCAGCACCGTCTCGGGCATGAGGTCGCGTATCTGGAACGCGCCCTGCGGGTCGATCTCAAGGATGACCTGGCACCCTTCCGCGATCTTGGCCTCCACCGCCGAGCGCGGCGTCCCGTAACGGTTGCCGTGCACCTCGGCCCACTCGAGCAGGCCATGAGAGTCGACGAGACGGTCGAACTCCTCGTGTGAGACGAAGAAGTAGTGAGTGCCGTCGACCTCACCGGGCCGTGGTGCCCTCGTGGCGACAGAGACCGATACCCACACGTCAGGGACCCGGCGAAGCAACTCCTTCACCAAGGTCCCTTTACCGGCCCCCGAAGGGCCCGAGACTATGAAGAGATTTCCTTTGCGGCTCAAGATGTGGTGCGACGTGCGGGGTGTGCTGCGGCGTGGCGCCGCACCTAACCCAGACGCTCCATGAGCTGCTCGCGCTGGCGGGCGCCAAGGCCCTGCACGCGGCGGCTCTCCGAGATCTCAAGCTCGTCCATCAGCTTGGCGGCCTTGGCCTTGCCGAAGCCCGGCAGTGACTCGAGCAGGGTCGATACCTTCATCCGCGCGATGATCGGATCGTCCGACTTCTTCATCACGTCAGCGAAGCTCAGGTCACCGGCCTTGATCTTGGCGCGATACTCGGCACGCTTCTGGCGCGCCTCGGCCGCCTTTGCGAGAGCCTTCGCGCGATCCTCAGGCGACAGACTGGGAAGTGCCATGGTTCCTCCTCGTCCCTTTCCGGCGGGGCCATACTGGTATCGCCGCCCCCCCGTAGAGACGGCGCGACATCCGCAAGAATGGACTCATCGTACGCTTGACCTGCGGCGATGCCAACACTTTTTCAGCCGAGGCGCCTCGAGCCCGGCGAGTAGACGGGCACACCGGCGGCGCACAGGGAGCAAGACGCCGCGTCCCAAGACTCGACCTCGAGTCGAAGCAGAGGCCAGAACTCGGCGTCGAACGCCTTGTCGCCGCCCCGGTCGATCAGTGACACCACACCCACGACGTCGCCACCGGCTGCGCGCACCAGCTCGATGACCTCGGCCACACTGCCCCCCGTGGTGACCACATCCTCGACCACGAGCACGCGGGCACCCGCGGGCACCTCGAACGACCGGCGGAAGACCATCGCGCCGGACTCGCGCTCACTGAAGATGAACTTGACCCCCAGGGCCTGGGCCACTGCGAAGCCGATGACGAGACCCCCCACGGCGGGTGCCGCCACGAGGTCGATGTCGAGCCCCTCGGGCAGGCGTTCGACGGCGGTACGGGCGAGCTCGGTGGTCAGCGCCGGGTCCTCGAGGATGCGTGCGCACTGGACGTATCCGTCGCTGTGGCGTCCGCTCGTGAGCACGAAGTGCCCGGACCTGATGGCATCGGCGGCCTTGAGGGCCTCGAGTACCTGGGTGTCGTCCATAGGGGCCACTATGCCCCTCCTTCCATCTCGGAGATGATCTTCTCGACGGCCGCGACCGGATCGGACGCCGCCGTGATGGGCCTTCCGATGACGAGGTGACTCGCACCCGCGCCAAGCGCCGCCGCCGGGGTGGCCACGCGCGACTGATCGCCCACGTCAGCGCCGGCCGGACGTACGCCCGGCGTGACCACAAGCGCGTCGGCGCCGAGAAGGTCGCGCATGCGTGAGGCCTCCTCGGGCGAACACACCACGCCGTCGGCGACACCGAGCGCCGATGCGCGTGCAAGCAGCGTCACCTGCTCGGCGGCGCTGCGTTCGACGCCCAGCGTGGCGAGAGTCGCATCGTCCATGCTGGTGAGAACGGTCACCGCGATGACGGCGGGTACGGGCACGCCGGCGGCCTGCGCGCCCCTGCGAGCGCCTTCGACCGCCGCGGCCACCATGGGAGCGCCGCCGGAGGCGTGAACGGTGAGCATCTGGACACCCAAGCGTGCGAGCGTCTCGGCGGCACCGGACACCTGGTGCGGGATGTCGTGGAGCTTGAGGTCGAGGAAGATGTCGAAGCCCAGCTCACGAAGCTCGGCGATGATACGCGGTCCGCATGCGTAGTAGAGCGTCATGCCCACCTTGAGCCAGCGGACGTGTCCCTGGAGGGATCGTGCGAGCGCAAGCGCCCCATCTGCGTCGAGGTCGAGTGCGACGATGAGGCGGTCGCGTGCGGTGATCGAAACGGTCATGGGTCTCCTACTGTGGCGATGGTTTGTCGGCACCCTCGTAGATGCGGGTGCTTTCCGAGCTGCCGAGTGCGCGAACGCTGGCCACGGCGTGCACCATGCCCGGCGCCGTGGTGCTGGGCTCCTGGACGAGATACACGAGGCCCCGCGCCGGATCGAATCCCGGGGGGCGCGTGACGCGGGGAAGCGCGCCGATCTCCGCGGCGCCCGAGGCGTTGAACCGCCATACCCGGGCACTGGGGTCGGCGAAGGAGTCACCGGCCAGCGCGATCAGCCCGGAGGAGTCACTGCCCAGCAACACCAGCGGCCGGTCCGCACCCACCGACTTCGCGACGAACTTCTCGGTCGCGAGCGTACGTGTGGAGCCGCGCACGGGGTCCATGGTGATGAGCGAATACGTGGGCGTGGAGTCGGTGCTGCGCATCTGGGCCCACGCGAGCGCCTCGGAACCACCGTCCCACACGACCGGAGACGAGATGTCTTGCGGAAGAGCGAACGACCGGGTGGCACCGCTGCGCGTGTCCACCACGACGACGTGCCTGGTCTTGGTCTGCGGGTCGTGGGCGGACGCAGGCACCGCGGTCAGCTCCTCGAGCGCGAACAGCGTGCCGGACCGCGAGAACCCCACCGGGCGATACGTCGCCGATGCCCCCGGCAGCGCCACAGAGCGCCCCGCGACGGCGATCGACGCAGGCCACCCGCCTCGTGTGGCGTCGACGGCAAGCTCGACCGATGGCCCGCCTTTGGCGCCCGCCCACGGGGCCCACGAGCCGCCCGATGCATCGACAGGCCCTCCGTCGGACGAGAGGTCCCACACTTTGAGCCCGGGCACCGGAGCGTCGTACGGCCACCTGACCACGACGGGATAGGCGATCGACTTCGCGGCCGGATCGGCCAGTGCCGAGCTCACGAACGAGCGGTCCGCAGGCATCAGCCACAGCACCGGCGCGGAGGTCTCGGCGGCGACGAGCAGGTAGCCGCGCTGGGACACCTTCGCTCGGCTCGCGACGTCCACCGCCGACACGACGGGTGTGCCGTCGCGCTCGAAGTCCTGGATCCACGCGTAGGCACCGTCACCGGTCCAGCCCGCACGCTCGATCCCCGCGGTCTCGACGTCAGCCGCTTTGGGCGGGGTTGGCGTGGCCGCCTTCTGCGGCGTGGACGAACAGCCGGACAACGCCAGCAACGCAAGCGTACACACGACAACGAAGCGCCTCATCATGCCTCCATCGCGCCGATGAGATCGGCTGCCGCCGTCACGCCACGCGACGCACACCACTGCTCCATGCCATCCACGATGCGCATGGTGGCCGCAGGATCCACGAAGTTGGCGGTTCCCACAGCGACCGCGCTGGCGCCGGCGAGCAGGAACTCGACCGCGTCCACCGCGCTCATGATGCCGCCCATGCCGATCACCGGCACCTTCACCGCACCGGCCACCTGCCAGACCATGCGAAGCGCCACGGGCTTGATCGCGGGGCCCGACAGACCTCCCACCACGCGTGCGAGCTTGGGACGGCGGGTGTCGGCGTCGATGGCCATACCCAGAAGTGTGTTGATCAGCGACACCGCGTCGGCGCCTGCGTCCTCGACGGAGCGCGCGATCGACACGACATCGGTGACGTTAGGGCTCAGCTTGACGATGAGGGGTCGCTCGGTGAGCGGGCGGCATGCCGCGACCACGCTCGCGGCGGCCGCACAGTCTGTTCCAAACGCCATGCCGCCTGCGTCGACGTTGGGACAGCTGATGTTGAGCTCATAGCCCGCGACAGCCGACTCGCCCTCGAGGCGCTCGATCACGGCGGCGTACTCGGGCAGCGAGTGTCCGCTCACGTTCACGATCACGGGCGCCGTGGGCGCGTTGGCCGATAGCCACGCGAGGTCACGGGCGATGAACGTCTCGACACCCGGGTTCTGCAGGCCGATGGAGTTGAGCATGCCGCTCGCGGTCTCGGCGATCCGGGGGCTCGCGTTGCCGGCCCACGGCTCGAGGGAGACCCCCTTCGTCACCACGGCGCCTAGACGCTCGAGGTCGACGAAGTCAGCGAACTCTCGGCCCGAGGCGAAGGTGCCCGAGGCGGTCATGACGGGGTTGCGCAGCTCAAGCGATCCGATGCGCACGCTCATGTCGACGGCGCTCGTCACGGTCGCACCCCCCTTCCGAGAAGGACCGACGCGCGGGGCTCGGCGGGACGGGCGACGATCAGCGGCACGCACGCAGCGGGACCGCTCGCGGCGGTGACGGGAGGCCTAGTGCTTCGGCGGGACCTGCGTCGCATCCCACACCACCTCCTCGGCGTTGAAGACGGGGCCGTCGACGCAGGCTCGCTTGAGCCCGCCGACGGTCGACACCACGCACGACAGACAGGCGCCGATACCGCACGCCATGAGACGCTCGAGTGACACCTGGCACGCGACACCGGCCTCACGGGCCTGCTGCGCGACGATGCGCTGCATGGGCTCGGGGCCACACGTGTAGACGACGTCGAAGCGCTCCTCGGCAAGCAGGCGCTCGCTGATCGCGGTGCTGAAGCCGGCGTGTCCGGCGCTCCCGTCATCGGTGGCGACCTCGACTCGGCGCGCGACACGCTCGTAGAGCTCACGTGCCACCAGGCGCTCGGCGGTGGGTGCGCCCATCGCGACGACGGTGGCCACGCCACGCTCGGCGAGCTGCTCGGCGAGCATGCCGAGCGGTGCCGCACCCAGTCCGCCGGTCACGAACAGAGCGTGCGCGGCGCCCTCGGGCACCTGCCAGCCGTGTCCGAGCGGACCCACAAGGTCCATTGACGTGTCGCCCGGCTCCTTCTCGGCGAGGCGCAGGGTGCCGGCGCCCAGGACCTGGTAGAGGATCTCGATGCGCTCCCCTGCCACGCGGTGCACCGAGAACGGGCGGCGCAAGATCATGTCGGAACCCGCCGCGACCCGAAGGTGGACGAACTGACCGGGCCGCACGTCGGCGGCGCAGCGCGGCGCGTGCAGGGCGATGAGCCCCACACCGGGCGCGATGCGGGTGTTGCTGAGTACAGAGACGCGCTCGAGCGCGGGCGTGGGCCTCACGGTCACGACAGCGTCTCCCCCACCGAGCACGGCTCATCGGTGTCGAAGTCCTGGAGCGCGCACACGCCCAGGCGGCCCTCCTTGACGGCCTCGATGGCCTGCACGATGGCGACACCCGCCGTCAGCGTGGTGATGTTGGTGATGCCGTGACGGATCGCGGCGGCTCGGATGTGGTAGCCGTCAGAGCGGGTCTCCTGGCCGAACGGCGTGTTGATCACCAGCTGGACCTCACCGTTTGCCATCGCGTCCAAGACGTTGGGGCGACCCTCGTGCTTCTTGAGCACCTCGCGCACCGGGATGCCCGCCGCGCGCAACGCCTTGGCCGTACCCTTGGTCGACATGATCTGGAAGCCGAGAAGCTGCAGGTGCTTCGCGAGCTGGACCACTTGGCGCTTGTCGCGCTCGCACACCGACAGAAACGCCGTGCCGCTCGTGGGCAGCGAGTAGTCGATCGCAAGCTGCGACTTGGCGTAGGCGGCCGGGAAGTCACCGGCGACGCCCATGACCTCGCCGGTGGACTTCATCTCCGGTCCCAGCACCGAGTCGGCGCCCGGGAAGCGACCGAACGGCATGACCGCTTCCTTGACGCAGAAGCGGGTGGGCTCGCGGTCGTCGGCCGGCAGATCCATCACGGAGAGCTTCTCGCCGGCCATGACGCGGGCGGCGATCTTGGCGAGCGGGACACCGGTCGCCTTGGAGACGAACGGCACCGTGCGGCTCGCACGCGGGTTGACCTCGAGCACGTACACCGCCTGGTCCTTCACGGCGAACTGCACGTTCATGAGGCCGCGTACGCCCAGGCGCATCGCGAGCGCGCGGGCGTGCTCGCGGATCTTGTCCACGGTCTCGGTGCCCAAGGTGAAGGGCGGGATGCAGCACGCCGAGTCGCCGGAGTGGATACCGGCCTCCTCGATGTGCTCCATGACGCCGCCCAGGTAGACGGACTCGCCATCACAGACCGCGTCCACGTCCACCTCGATGGCGCCTTCGAGGAACTTGTCGAGCAGCACCGGGTGGTCCGGCGAGATGAGCGTGGCCTCGGCCATGTACTTCTCGAGGTACTTCTCGTTGTAGGCGATGACCATTCCGCGGCCGCCCAGCACGTAGCTGGGGCGCACGAGCAGCGGGAAGCCGATGGCGCGCGCCACCACGAGCGCCTCTTCGAAGGTGTTGGCCGTGCCCGCCGCCGGGTACGCGATGCCCAGCTCGTCGAGCACCGCCGAGAAGCGCCTGCGGTCCTCGGCGAGATCGATGGCCTCGGGCTTCGTGCCCATGATGGGCACACCCGCCTGCTCGAGCGCGTGTGCGAGCTTGAGCGGCGTCTGACCGCCGAAGGTCACCACGCACCCCGCAGGCTGCTCCACGTCGACGATGTCCATGACGTCTTCGAACGTGAGCGGCTCGAAGTAGAGGCGGTCGCTCGTGTCGTAGTCGGTCGAGACCGTCTCGGGGTTACAGTTGACCATGACGGTCTCGTAGCCCATGTCGGAGAGCGCGTAGGCGGCATGGACGCAGCAGTAGTCGAACTCGATGCCCTGGCCGATACGGTTGGGGCCGGCGCCCAGGATCATCGCGCGCGGCTTGGTGGCCGGGATGACCTCGTCCTCGTCCTCGTAGGTCTTGTAGTAGTAGGGCGTGAACGCGGCGAACTCGGCCGCACAGGTGTCGACGGCCTTGAACGTGGGCTTGACACCCAGTGCCTTGCGCACCGCGCGCACCGAGGACTCGCTCGAGCCGGTCAGATACGCGATCTGGACGTCGGACAGGCCCATGCGCTTTGCTTCGCGCAGCTCATCGGCGGTGATGGAGTCGAGCGAGCGTCCCGCGAGCGAGCGCTCCACGGCGATCGCCTTGGCCATCCGGCCCAGGAACCACGGGTCGATCTTAGTGATCTCGTGAAGCTCCTCGACCGTGCGCCCGCGACGCATCGCCTCGGCGAGGTAGAACGGGCGCTTCTCGTTGGGCACCGCGAGGAACTCGTCGAACTTGTGCTCCTCGAAGTCGTCCTTGCCGTCTGCGCCCATGCCGCCGCGGCCGTTCTCGAGCGAGCGCATGGCCTTGCCGAAGGCCTCCTCGAAGGTGCGGCCGATCGCCATGACCTCGCCCACCGACTTCATGCGCGTGGTGAGCGTCTCGTCGGTGCCCCGGAACTTCTCGAAGGCCCAGCGCGGGATCTTGACCACGGTGTAGTCGATCGAGGGCTCGAAGCACGCCGGCGTCTCGCGCGTGATGTCGTTGTCGATCTCGTCGAGCGTATAGCCCACGGCGAGCTTGGCCGCGAACTTCGCGATCGGGAAGCCGGTGGCCTTGGACGCGAGCGCCGAGGAGCGCGACACGCGGGGGTTCATCTCGATGACGGTCATGCGCCCGTTGGCGGGGTTCATCGCGAACTGCACGTTCGAGCCGCCGGTCTCGACGCCGATCTCTCGCAGGATCGCGATGGAGGCGTCGCGCATGGTCTGGTACTCACGGTCCGTGAGCGTCTGAGCCGGCGCCACGGTGATCGAGTCGCCGGTGTGCACGCCCATGGGGTCGAAGTTCTCGATCGAGCAGACGATCACGGCGTTGTCGTTCTTGTCGCGCATGACCTCCATCTCGAACTCTTTCCAGCCGATGACGCTCTCCTCGATGAGCACCTCGCCCACCGGGGACAGGGCGACACCGTGCGTGACGATGTCGCGCAGCTCATCGTGGTTGTAGGCGATGCCGCCGCCCGCGCCACCCATGGTGAAGCTGGGTCGCACCACGATGGGGTAGCCGAGCTCGGCCACGAGGCGCTCGGCGTCCTCGAGCGAGTACGCGTAGCCGCTCTTGGGCACGTCGAGGCCGATGCGCGCCATCGCCTCGGCGAAGAGCTTGCGGTCCTCACCCTTGGCGATGACCTCGGCGTTTGCGCCGATGAGCTCGACGCCGTACTTCTCGAGCACGCCGGACTCGGCGAGCGACATGGCGCAGTTCAGGCCCGTCTGACCACCCAACGTGGGCAGCAGAGCGTCGGGCCGCTCGACCGCGATGACCTTCTCCACGAACTCGGGAGTGATGGGCTCGACGTAGGTACGGCTCGCCAACCCCGGGTCGGTCATGATCGTCGCGGGGTTGCTGTTGACCAGGACGACCTCGTATCCGTCCTCCCTGAGCACCTTGCACGCCTGGGCACCCGAGTAGTCGAACTCACATGCCTGGCCGATGACGATGGGCCCGGAACCGATGACGAGGATCTTGCTGATGTCTTCGCGGCGCGGCACTCTCGCTCCTAGCTGCGTGGTACGAAACGGACGGTAGAGCTGGTACTTACGGCTGGATGACCACCGGACACGGGGCGTCGCGCAGAAGCTTCATCGAGACGCTGCCCAAGACCTCGCGGCCGATACGACCGCGTCCGCGACGCCCGGTGATGACGCCGGTCGCGCAGATGTCGTAGACGTAGTCGTAGACCACGTCGAGCGGGTTACCCTCACGCACCTCGAGCACCGCCTTGGCGTCGTGCTCGGTGGCGAGGTCCTCAAGACCGCGCATCTTCACGTCGATCTCGCGCCGATGCTGCTCGAACTGCTCGATGCTCTCGAAGCTCTGACGCGGAGCCAGCGCGTGAACGAAGTGCACCTCGCCCAGCGCGCTCGCCGGACGCTCGAACGCCGAGAGCACCGCACGCATGCTCGATGCCGAGAAGTCGACCGGCACGACAAGGCGCTTGGCGAAGTCGCGAGACAGGGCGCTCGGATCGGCGGTGTTGTTGAGCAGGTCGTAGCGGATGGTCATGGTGCGCTCATCGCCGGTGGTGACGAGGTCTTCAGAGAGCGATCCGCCCAGCAGGTAGTCGACGAACGACTTGCCCTCGGTGCCACAGCAGATGACGTCGATGTCGGCCTGGTGCGCGAGCCCCGTGAGCGCGCTGAAAACGTCGCCGGTCACCACGCGAAGCTCGACCGTGAGACCGCAGTCGCGGTACGGCTCGACCATCGCGAGCAGGCGCTGGCGTGCCCGCTCGGCCTGCGCGACGAGCACCGGGGCCTCGACGCCGGAGGCCTCGATGACCGTGACCACCAACAGCTCGCGGACCCCTTGCTCGACGAGCCCACACGCGTACGCGAGCACGCGCGCGTCCTGCTCGTCGGGCTGTACCGGGACCAACATCTTGCGAATCGCCATCTCGTGACTCCCTTGCCGTCTTCTCCTACCGAGCCCCGCCGCGCGCATGGCGCTAGGCGCGGCCACCCATCAAGGCGGTGAACTCGTCGAACAGGTAGCGCGCGTCGTGCGGACCCGGAGCGGCCTCCGGGTGGTACTGCACCGAGAAGGCCGGGGTGTCGAGCAACCTGATTCCCTCGGTGGTCATGTCGTTCAAGTTGACGTGCGTGAGCTGGATGCGCCCGAAGCGCTCGCTCGTCACGACCGGCGCCACGCCTGCGCGCACCCACGCGCCCAGGTCGGTGAGGTCGAGCTCGAGCCCGCCGCTGGCCTCGACGTCAAGCGCGCCGACACTGCCGAAGTCCACGCAGAACCCGTGGTTCTGGCTGGTGATCTCGACGCGGCCGGTGGTGAGGTTCATGACCGGCTGGTTGCCGCCGCGATGACCGTACTTGAGCTTGTAGGTGGTCGCACCCACTGCGAGCGAGAGCATCTGGTGGCCCAGGCAGATACCGAAGACCGGCTTGACGCCCAGCAGCTCACGCAGGGTCGAGTACAGGTAGTCGACCGCCGAGGGATCTCCCGGACCGTTGGCGAGGAACACACCGTCCGGCTCGTGAGCGAGCACCTCGCTCGCAGAGGTCGTGGGCGGTACTACGACCACCTCGCAACCGGCCTCGGCGAGGTTGCGCAAGATGTTGTACTTGATGCCCGAGTCCATCGCCACGACCTTGAACGTCGGGCTCACAGGCAGCACACCGGTGTCGACCGGGCGCTCGCCACCAGGGACCTTCTCGCCCCAGATGTAGCGCTCAGACACCGCCACCTCGGAGACGAGGTCTCGGCCAACCAGACCCGGGTCGGCCTTGGCCTTGGCGACAAGCGACGCCTCATCGAGGTCGACGGTCGAGATCACAGCGCGCATGGCACCGGCTTCACGCAGGTGACGGACGATACGGCGGGTGTCCAGGCCCTCGATCGCGACGACGCCATGGCGCACCAGGAAGTCCGGCAGCGACTCCTCGCTGCGCCAGTTCGACGGCACCGTCGTCATGTCGCGCACCACGAAGCCCTTGGCGAAGATGCCGCGAGACTCCATGTCGGCGCCGTTGACCCCGTAGTTGCCGATGTGCGGCATGGTCATGGTCACGATCTGGCCGGCGTAGCTGGGGTCGGTCAGGACCTCCTGATAGCCGGACATCGAGGTGTTGAAACACAGCTCACCGGAGGTCTCTCCGGGTGCGCCGCACGACCATCCGCGCAGCACCAGCCCGTCCTCGAACGCGAGCATAGCGGGAACACGTGCGGTCACTCGTCGACCACCTTTCCGTTGCGGAGCGCGAAGTAGCCCCCCACGAGAACCTCCGAAGCCTTTCCGAGCAGTGTAGCCCCGATGAACGCCGAGTTCTTCGACTTGCTCTCAAAGAATGTCTCCGAAACCTCGACGCGCGCTTCGGGATCGATGATCGTGAGGTCGGCGAGCGCACCGGGCTCCACCGTGACCGCCGGCAGGCCGAGCGCCGCGCGCGGCCCGTGGGCCATGACGCGGACCAGGTCACCCCACCCGAAGTCGTCTCGGGAGATGAGGTTCGTGACCACCAGCGACAGGGCCGTCTCGAGCCCGGTGGTACCGAACGGTGCGAGCTCGAACTCGAGCGCCTTCTCGTGCGAGGCGTGCGGGGCGTGGTCGGTCGCGATCGCGTCGATGGTCCCATCGATGAGACCGGCAACGAGCGCCTCGCGATCCGAGGCGGTCCGCAGCGGCGGGTTCATCTTGAGGCGCGTGTCATAGTCCGCGCCGATGGCGTCCTCGTCCAAGAACAGGTGGTGCGGCGTGACTTCGCAGGTCACGGCCACGCCGCGCGCCTTCGCGTCCCGCACGAGCGCGATCGAACCCGCAGTGGACAAGTGCGCGAGGTGCAGCCGACATCCGGTGAGCTCTGCGAGCGCGATGTCGCGGGCGACCTGGATCTCCTCGGCGGCGGCGGGCCAGCCGGGCAGGCCGAGCCTCGTCGACACGACGCCCTCGTTCACCACGCCCTTGCCGGCAAGCGACTCGACCTCGGTGTGGCTCACGATGGTGGTCCCGAACTGCTTGGCATAGTCCATGGCCAGGCGCATCATGCCCGCATCCTGGACGCCGCGCCCATCATCCGAGAACGCCACGGCGCCTTCGGCGAGCATGTCTCCCATCTCGGCGAGCGCGGTGCCTTTCTGGCCCACGGTGATCGCCCCGATGGGGTGCACGCGCACCTTGCCCCGCTCACGAGCCCGCTCGACCAAGAAGCGCACGGCCGCGCCCTCGTCGCAGATGGGGTTGGTGTTGGGCATCGCGCAGACCGCGGTGAAGCCGCCGTGCGCTGCGGCACGGGTGCCGCTCTCGACGTCTTCCTTGTACTCGAATCCGGGCTCGCGCAGATGCGTGTGCACATCGACGAGGCCCGGAACGATGACCTTCTCGGCGCACTCGACGGTGATCCCCTTGGGGATCGACAGGTTCTCGCCTATCTCGACGATGTGACCGTCTCGGATCACGACGTCGGCGACCTTGTCGAGTCCCACCGCCGGATCGACGACCCGCCCGCCCCTAAGAAGAAGCGCCACCCGCCTCACCTCCCAACAGCAGATACATGACGGCCATCCGCACCGCCACGCCGGAGTTCACCTGATCGAGCACGAGCGAGCGATCGGAGTCGGCCACCTCGGCCGAGATCTCGACGCCGCGGTTCATGGGACCCGGGTGCATCACGATGGAGCCCGGCTTCATACGGTCGAGACGCGCGCGGTTCAAGCCGAAGAGGCGCGAGTACTCACGCACGCTGGGGAAGGGCATCCCCTCGGCACGCTCCATCTGGATGCGCAGCATGTAGGCCACGTCGAGATCGGGCAGCACCGCGTCGAGCGAAGTCGCCACCTCGGCGCCCAGGACGTCCGGACGCGCCGGCATAAGCGTGGGCGGACCCACGAGCACCGGTGTCGCGCCCGCCATGCGCAGCGCGGGGATGAGCGAGCCCGCGACGCGCGAGTGCGCGATGTCGCCCACGATGCCCACCGTGAGGCCCTCGAGCTTCCCGAGCCGCTGGCGGATGGTGAACAGGTCGAGCAGCGCCTGGGTGGGGTGCTGGTGCATCCCGTCGCCACCGTTGACCACGTGCGCGTCCATCTGCTCGGCGAGGATGCGCGGCGCGCCCGCGTACTTGTGTCGCACGATCACGAGGTCGCACGCCATCGCCGAGAGCGTGGCAGCCGTGTCTGCGAGGGACTCACCCTTCACCGTCGCCGAGGCGGAGCCGGAGAAGTTGATCGCGTCGGCGGACAGGCGCTTCGCGGCGATCTCGAAGCTCGTGCGCGTGCGCGTGCTGGGCTCGAGGAAGAGGTTCACCACGGTGCGTCCGCGCAACGTGGGGAGCTTCTTGATGCGGCGCTCGTTGACCTCTTTGAACGACTCCGCGGTGTCGAGCACCAGCTGGAGGTCGTCGACGGTGAGGTCGGACATGTCGATGATGTGACGAGTGGACAGCACTACTCGCTCGCCTCCTCGTCATCGGCGAGGATCTCGACGGCGTCGCGGCCATCGAGCTGCGTGAGCAACACCTTCACGCGCTCCTTGTGCGACGAGGGGACGTTCTTTCCCACGAAGTCGGCCCTGATGGGAAGCTCGCGATGACCGCGGTCGACGAGCACCGCGAGCTGCACCGAGCGCGGGCGTCCGTAGTCCATGATCGCGTCCATCGCCGAGCGGATCGTGCGGCCCGTGTAGAGCACGTCGTCGACGAGCACGATCTGGCGGCCCTCGACGTCGAACGGGATGTCGCTTCGGTGCACCTCGGGGTTGAGGCGAGTGGCGAGATCGTCGCGATAGAAGCTGATGTCGAGCGTGCCCACCGGCACCTCGGCCCCCTCGATCTCACGGATGCGGGCGGCGAGGCACTCGGCGAGGACGGCACCGCGCGTCACGATACCCACGAGCGCGATGGAGCCGGCCCCCTTGTTGGCCTCGAGGATCTCGTGAGCGATGCGCGTCACGGCGCGAGAGATCGCCTCGCCATCCATGACCGTCGCTTTGGTACGAAAGGCCACCGACACACCTCCTGAAACGAGAAACGCCTCTTCGCCACGGGAAGCGGCAAGAGGCGCGATAGGCGTGTGCGGGTGCGCAGATGTGCGCACGGCTGCGATATGCACTTCGGGCCCTTGCCAGCCTCACGGGACCGGACTTAAAGGTTGCACCGAGGGTACCCTACCCACGCCCCATCCACAAGCCGCCTCGCCGTGCACACCGAGGACGTTTACGCCCAGACAACCGTCTGTGCCCCGTGCGTCTATGCCGTGTCGAGCTGCGGAATGAACAATCGTTGCCCATGCATGGCGGGGGTGTCTGCGATGAAGAGATATGTTCGTGTCATCGTGACCGGCGTGGCGTGCTCAGCGATGGTCTTGGCGCTGTGGGGATGTGCGACCAAGACCACACCCGATCAAGGGCGGCAACCGTCCTTGCCGCCGGCGACGCAACCCACCGCGACCCCCGGCACCGAGACATCGGCCGAGCCCACTCCAACGCCTTCGACGCCTTCGGAAGAGCCGCGCGTCATGACCATCCCTGGCGCAGCGTACTTCCTTCACGGGGAGCAGATGGCCCCCGCATTCAGGTTGGTCGCCTCCCCCGGCACCGCGCGTTCGGCCCTTGAGGCGCTTCTCGCCGGCCCCACAGCCGCCGAGAAGTCCGCGGGCCTGACCTCGGCGATCCCTTCGGGCACGAAGCTGCGCTCGATCAAGATCGCCAACGGCACGGCCACCGTGGACCTCACCGACCGATTCGGCTCCGGCGGCGGCTCGCTGTCGATGAGCGCGCGCGTCGCCCAGGTCGTCTTCACGCTCACCCGTTTCCCCACGGTCGAACGGGTGGCGTTCCGTATCGACGGCCGGCCGGCCGAAGCGCTGGGCGGAGAGGGCCTCATGCTCACGGAACCACAGGAGCGGTCCGACTTCGAAGCTCTGACGGGAGATGTGCTCATCGACACGCCCACCTGGGGGTCGAGCACCCCCGCAGGCAGCGGCCTGAAGGTGCGCGGCACCGCCAACGTGTTCGAGGCGGTGTTCAACCTCGAGGTGGTCGATGCCAAGGGGTCGGTGGTGGCTCGCACGCGAGTCCAGGCCACGAGCGGGACCGGCACGCGCGGGACCTACTCGGCCACGCTGGCGATCCCGTCGAGCGCAGCACCGGGTACGGCACGTGTCATCGCATGGTTCGCCTCCGCCAAGGATGGCTCACGGGTCACCGCAGGCGAGAGCCGCGTGACCATCGTGGCGCCGTAGCGAGTCGACCTAGCGCTCGCGCGCCTTGTCGAGCATCGCGAAGATCTCTCGGCCCGCGTCGGTACGCCCGGTCGACAGGTCGGCGATGGAATCGAGCCGCGTCTGCAGGTCCGCAGGCGGCGGATCGATGAAGGCGAGCTGCTCCCCGGTGATGGGGTGCTCGAGCTCAAGGCGATACGCGTGCAGGAACTGGCGCTCGAGGCCCAGATCGGCCTTGGGCCGGCAGTAGCCGTAGAGCTGGTCGCCCACGCAGGGGTGCTTGATGTAGGCCATGTGCACGCGGATCTGGTGCGTGCGGCCCGTGTAGAGCTTGCACTCGAGCAGGGTGAAGCCGTCGTCATGGGCGCCCGCCTCGAAACGCTCGAGCACTCTGAACGTGGTCACCGACTGCTTGGCGTCGAGCCGATCCGAGACGTGCATGCGCATCCGGTCACGAGGGTCGCGAGCGAGCGGCGCATCCACGAGGCCGGTATCAGGCGCGATCCACCCGTGCACGAGCGTGATGTAGCGACGGTCGACCGACCGGATCTTGATCGCCTCTTGCAGGCGCACCTGCGCCTCGTCGTTCTTGGCGACCATCATCAGGCCCGTGGTGTCCTTGTCGAGGCGGTGGACGATGCCGGGGCGATCCTCGCCTTGCAGCGAGCCCAGGTCGTCCGAGTGCGCGAGAAGCGCATGCACGAGCGTGCCCGACCAATGGCCCTGCGCCGGGTGCACGACGAGCCCCGCCTGCTTGGAGAGCACGATCATGTGCTGGTCCTCGAAGCGGATATCGAGCGGGATGTCCTCGGGCACGAGGTCGCCGCGATCGTAGGGCGGCACCTCGACCTCGATGCGCTCCCCCGCCCTCACCGCATAGCGCTTGGCCTCAGGCCGGCCCTCGACGAGCACCAGTCCTTCATCGATGAGACGCGCGGCCGCCGAGCGACTCGGCAAGAAATCAAGCCCGCCCAGCAACGCATCGAGGCGAAGCCCCTGCTCGTGATCGGCGACGACGTGCTCGTAGTAGTCCGCGGTCGCCATCAGACCTCGCGCTCCTCGGCGTCGGTCTCGACCGGCTCAGGCATCGGGGCGCTGTCGGCGAAGGTCTCGGGCTCCTCGGCTTCCGCAGGGTCTGCAGCGCCTTCTTCCGGCGCGAAGAGCAGCCACGCTACGAGGATGCCCACACCCGCAAGAATCGCCATGTCGGCGACGTTGAAGACCGGGAAGTCGAAGAACGCGAACTCGAAGAAGTCGGTGACCTTGCCAAGCCACGCGCGGTCGATGAGGTTGCCCACCGCCCCGCCGGTCACGAGCCCCAAGGCGACGACGACCGGCCACGCCGTGGGACGAGCGCGGCGCCAGTAGGCGGCGATGACCACGAGCACCACGAGCGACGTCGCGATGAAGATGGGCTGGCGGCCCGGGAACAGCCCGAACGCAGCGCCCACGTTGCGGATGTAGGTGAGGTTGATCAGGCCGTGAATGAACGCCAAAGAGTCGCCCGGCACCATGTGTGCGCGAACGACGGCTTTCGAAATCTGGTCGATACCCAACGTCGTGAGCGCGACCACCCAGAAGGTGATGGCGCTATGACGCAGGGCTAACGGGTCTCTTCTTCTTCCTTGCACCGTATGCACAGACTCGCAGTGTGAACCGCCTCAAGACGCTCGGCGGGAATCTCGGCAGAACAGTTCGTGCAGGTGCCGTATGTGCCGGCATCCATGCGCTGAAGCGCTGCCCGGACATCGCCGAGGAGTTCGCGGACGTTCTCCTCGAGCGTCATGTCGAGCTCGCGCTCGAACGTGGCCGAACCTTGGTCGGCCATGTGGTCGCGGTAGTTGTTCTCGCCGCTGGCCTCAGACAGAGTCTCGCGTTCGTCGGCCTCGATCTCAGCGACCTCAGCCTCCAGGCGCGCAAGATCACCTTCGAGATGCGCGCGAAGCGTCGCAAGCGTCTTGGGATCCATGGAGCACCACCTTCGTCGAAACGCGTAATCAAAGCGCCCGGGCGAGCCGGGCGCTAGGATTCAACCTGACACTTCTACTATACCACCGGCGAGGGTGTCTCCCGCGCCTACTCGCCCGCCTTCGCGAGCGCATCGGCACAGCGTGCGCACACCTCAGGATGCGCCGCATCCACGCCGATCGTGCGGTAGTTCCAGCAACGCGGGCACTTCTCGCCCTGCGCAGGCTCGACGGTCACCGAGACCTCGTCGGCAGGCACCAGCTCGACCTCCGAGACGATGAACAGCTCGGCGAGCGCGACCGGTGTGCGGGCCTCAAGGACCGCGAGCTCGGCAGCGGGCACGCCCACCACGACGCGCGCCTCCTGGCTCTTGCCGATGACCTTCTCGGCACGGGCGTCCTCGAGCGACTTGGTGACGACCTCTCGCACGGCAAGCACCGTGGCGAACGCGTCACGCAGCGCAGCGGCGTCCTCGGCGGGCAGCTCGACGGTCGGCCAGTCGCTCAGATGCACGCTCTCGGCGTCGCGGAGCGCCTCGGGCATGAACTCCCAGACCTCCTCGGCGGTGAACGAGAGGATGGGCGCCAACACGCGCACCAGCACGCCAAGGATCGTGGCCAGCACGGTCTGGGCGCTGCGGCGCGAGACCGAATCGGCCGCGTCGGCGTAGAGACGGTCCTTGAGCACGTCGAGATAGACCGCCGAGAGCTCTCCCACGTAGTCGAAGAGCGTGCGGTAGACCATGTGGAAACGCCACTCGTCGTAGTTCTTGGTCACGCGCTCGAGCACGTCTGCGAGGTGCACCAGGGCGTAGCGGTCGAGCTCGGGCATGTCGACCCACTGAACCGTGGCCGACGCGTCGTAGTCGTAGAGGTTCGAGAGCAGGAAGCGGAAGGTGTTGCGCATCCGGCGATACGCCTCGCTCGTACGGTCGAGGATCTCGTCGGAGACGTTGACGTCTTGGCCGTAGTCAGCCGAGGCCACCCACAGGCGGATGATGTCGGCACCCGACTTCTTGATGATGTCGAGCGGCGAGATCACGTTGCCCAGCGACTTGGACATCTTGCGGCCGTCACCGTCGACGATGAAGCCGTGGGTGAGCACCATGTCGAACGGCGCGACGCCGTAGGCGCCCACGCTCGTCAACAGCGAAGACTGGAACCAGCCGCGGTGCTGGTCGCTTCCCTCAAGGTAGAGGTCGGCGGGCCTGCGCAGGTCGTCACGGGCCTCCAGAACGCTCGTGTGGCTCACACCGGACTCCCACCACACATCCACGATGTCGTCCTCGGGCTTGAGCTCGGTCCCGCCACAGCGGCCGCACGCGGTGCCCTGCGGGAGGTACTCGCTGGGCGCCTTGGTGAACCACGCATCAGCACCCTCGGTCTCGAACAGGGCGATGACCGCGTCGAAGGTCTCCTCGGTGGCGACCGTCTCGCCGCACTTCACGCAGGTGAAGGTGGGGATCGGCACGCCCCACGCGCGCTGGCGGCTGATGCACCAGTCGGGACGGTCACCCACCATCGCCGAGATGCGGTTCACGCTCCACCCGGGCACCCACTTGACCTCGCCGATGGCCTTCATGGCGTTGTCGCGCAGGCCGGTCTTCTCCATGGACACGAACCACTGCTCCGTCGCACGGAAGATGACCGGCTGCTTGCAGCGCCAGCAGTGCGGGTAGCTGTGGCTGATCTTGGTCGCGGCGATCAGGGTGCCGCGCTCGCCGAGCCACTCGATGATGACCGGATTGGCCTCGCGCACGCTCAGCCCCGCGAAGGGGCCGCCGCCTGCGTCGAACGTGCCGTCGTCGAGCACGGGCATGGGCATGGGCAGGCCGAACTTGCGGCCCACGAGGTAGTCCTCCTCGCCGTGACCGGGCGCCGTGTGTACCGCGCCGGTACCGGTGGAGAGCTCGACGTGACTGCCGGTGATGATGACGCCCTCGACGCCGTCGTGGATGGGCTGTGCGTAGGTGAGGCCGGAGAGCTCGGCGCCCTTGACGCGCGGACCCACGACCTCGTGGCCCTGCCAGCCCGCCACCTCGGCGACGGTCTCGACGAGCTCCTCGGCCATCACGAGCACGCGGCCGTCGGTGAGCTTGACGCCCACGTAGTCGGCGTCCTCAGCGAGCGTGACCGCGACGTTTGCCGGCAGCGTCCACGGCGTGGTGGTCCAGATGAGCACCGAGACGTCACCCTCGGCATCCCACGGGGTCGCCTGCGTGAAGCGGAACGCCACGTAGATGGAGTTGCTCGTCTCGTCGGAGTACTCGATCTCGGCCTCGGCGAGCGCCGTGTGGCACCGGATGCACCAGTGGATGGGCTTGGCGCCCTTGTGGATCGACCCGTCGAGATACATCTTCTTGAAGATGCGTACGTTGCCGGCCTCGTACTCGGGCTTGAGGGTGAGGTAGGGATCGTCCCAGTCGCCGCGCACGCCCAAGCGCTTGAACTCCTCGCGCTGCACGTCGACGAACTTGAGGGCGTACTTTCGGCAGTCCGCGCGCAGGTGCGCCTGCGAGATGGTCTTCATCTTCTCGGGGCCCAGGTTCTTCTCGACCTGATGCTCGATGGGCTGACCGTGGCAGTCCCAACCGGGAACGTACGGCGCGACGTAGCCGCGCATGGACTTGTACTTGACGATGAGGTCTTTGAGCACCTTGTTGTATGCGGTGCCCATGTGGATGTGCCCGTTGGCGTACGGGGGGCCATCGTGAAGGATGAACGTGGGGCCGCCCTCGCGCACCTCGAGCGAACGGCGGTAGATGTCGAGCTCGTCCCACTTCGCAAGCCAGCCCGGCTCACGCTGCGCAAGGTTCGCGCGCATGGGGAACTCGGTCTGCGGAAGGTTCATCGAGTTCTTGTAGTCGGCCACGGTCTTCCAACCTCTCATCGGTCACTACGACGCTTGAAAACGACAAAGAGCGCCCTTCATCCCTACCCACTGGGACGAAGTGCGCTCTCACAAGCAGCACGCTCCGCGGTACCACCCAGCTTGCGCCGGCACCACGCTCGTGCCCGCACGCCACTCGGCCGCCCTGTAACGGGAGCACCCGCCGGAGCCTACCTGGTCGACACGCGACCGTTCGGTCCGGGGCTCAGGGGTGATCTTCGAACTCGGAACGCTTCCCGCGGGCTCTCACTGTCCCCGCTCGCTGATGGGCCGTGACCGGTCTACTCGTCCCCGTCTTCGCCGCGCACGCCTCACGCCCGCGTGCGGTGGCGATGGTAGCGCGCAAGCGGGGCGGCGGTCAAACGGGCGCGGATGCGCGCTCAGTCCGGAAGAGGCGTCACGAAGGTGATAGCACTCACCGAGATCGCGATGAAGTCCGTCTTGTCGCCGGCACGGTACTGCTGACCGCGCTCGTTGATCTGCACGTCACTCAAGCACAGGAAGTTCTTGTCGTACTGGTTGAGGTGGTCAGAGAGCCGATACCGGTCATCCATGACGGGCTTGTGAACGTACCCTCTGAAGGTACGCTCGGCGGTCTCCACCAACACCTTGATCTTCTCGTGACTCACGAGTCCCCCGATCTCGCATGGCCTGCAAGGCCTTCCCCCTAGAACAGCGACGCGTCGGGCTCCCCCAACGCGTCGCGCAACTCCTCATCCGTGACGCCGACCACCTCGAGCACCTTGTGCCGAGCGGTCGCTCCCCTCATCACGCTCACTGCGGTCTTGGGCACCCCCACGGCGCCCGCGACCACCTTGCAGACGGCGGCGTTGGCCTTGCCGTCTTCGGGGGCGGTGGTCACTCGGACCTGCAGCTCACCACCGCGCCATCCCACGATCTCGTCACGGCCCGACCGGGGCGTGACATGCACCGCAAGCCGCGCCACCGACTAGTCGATCTCCTCGATGTCGAGGTCGTCCTCACGCTCGCCGAGCACGTCGAAGCTGGGAAGCGCGAACTCGGACGGGTCGACGAACTGGATGTCTTCCGGGATCTCCGGCGTTCCGGTCTCCCCCAGCGCGACGGCCGAGACGACCTGCCCGGCGGGCGCCTGTGCGACCGGCTGGACCGGCGGCATCGCCTGAGTGGGCATCTGCACCGCGGGAACCGCGGGCTCCGGAGCGGCCACGGGCGCCTGTACGGGGACCGGCTGAGGCGTAGGCGCAGGGGCCTTGACCTCGACGTCGGCGACCATGCCCTCATCGGTCTCACCGAGAAGCACCGTCACGTCGTCGGGAAGGGCGACCTCGGTCACCGCACGGAGACGGTCCTCGAGCAGCGCGCGGAAGCGGGCGCGGAAGTCCTCCTCGGCGGCCTTGATGCGGACGAGCTCAGCGGCGACCTGCTGCTTCTTGGACAGCGCGTTGTGGATGATCTCCTTGGCCTTGATCTCGGCCTCGCGCAGCGTCGCGTCGGCCTCGGCGCGCGCCTTGTTCTTCATGTCCTCGCCGGCGGTCTGCGCGGCGATGATCGCGTTGTTGACCGCGGATTCCTTGAGCTCGAACTCGCGCAACCGCGCGTTGACGGCGTCGAGCCGCTCGTTCATGTCGATGTTCTCCTTGAAGAGCCGCTCGAACTCGTCGGCGACCTCATCGAGGAACTGATCGACCTCCTCCTCGGCGTATCCGCGAAGCGAGTGGCGGAACTCCTTGTGGTGGATATCGAGCGGGGTGAGCTTCATCTTGGCGTGTCCTTCTCTCGCGTACCTATCACAGACCGCCAGCGAACCTGGCGAGGAACTGCATGAACACCTGCAGGACAAGAATCGCGATGATCGGCGATATGTCCATCATACCGATGGGCGGGATGAAGCGTCGGAACAACCCAAGATAGGGCTCGACGAGCGATGCCAGCACCCGGTGGATGTCCTCGAACACACCCGACAGCGGGAACCACGACATGAGCACGTAGCCGATGATCAGCCACTCATAGAACGTGATCACTCGAAAGACGATCACCATCGGGGTCACGACCCCAGCTCCTTCGCGCGCTTGACGTTGGCGGCCACCGCGTCGGCGAACGCGGCCCGAACCGCGGCGGACTCGAGCACGTTGATCGCGGCGATCGTGGTGCCGCCCGGGCTCGAGACCCCGTCGACGAGCGCCTCGGGGTGCATGCCCGTCTCAGAGAGCATGCGCGCGGTACCGAACATCGTCTGCACGGCGAGCGCCTGCGCGACGTCGCGCGGCAACCCCTGCGCGACACCCGCACGGGCAAGGGCGTCGACCACGAGCGCGAAGTACGCCGGGCCGGAGCCCGACACCGCAGTGCCCGCGTCTTGGAGCTTCTCGTCGATCACGACCGCTTCGCCCACGGCGGCGAAGATGCTGCGCACGAGCTCGACGTGCTCACCGGTCGCCTCACTGCCACCGCTGACGAGCGCCATACCGGCTCCCACGAGCGCAGGCGTGTTGGGCATGACGCGCACGACCGGGGTTCCGGCCGCAAGCTCGGACTCGAGCCTCGCACACGAGATGCCCGCGGCGATCGAGACGACCAGCGAACCGCGCAGACTCGAGGCGAGTGATGCGACCACCGAGTCGATGACCTGAGGCTTGACCGCCAGCACGACGACGTCGGCACCAAAAGCGGCCTCGCTTCCGGACTCCACCGCCGTCACACCGTAGGTCTCGGCAAGTATCGTACGACGCGCCTCGCTGGGGTCAGCGACCGTGATGTGCTCGGCGGCGATGGCACCGGAGGACACAAGGCCCCCGATGATCGCCTCGCCCATCTTGCCCCCGCCGATCATGGCGAGACGGCCGTTGTAGGTGAAGGTGTCAGTCACGTGTCGAGCCCTTCGACGGGACGGCCACTACTCGCCCGTGAACATGCCGGTGCCCTGCAGACGGCGACGCTCGGCGTCCGAGACCTCGACGTTGTGCGGGGTCAGCATGAAGACCTTGTCCGAGACCTTCTGCAATCCGCCGTCCAGGCCGTACGTGAGACCGGAGGCGAAGTCGAGCAGGCGCTTGGCCAGATCGGGCTGGGTGAGGCTCATGTTGAGGATGACCGGCGTGCCCTGCTTGAACTTGTCGGCGATGTTCTGCGCTTCGGCATAGCTCTTGGGCTCGACGATGTGCATCTTCACCTGGGGCGACACGGAGGTCACCGACGCGGCGCCGGTGGGCACGCTCCTGAGCCCACTGGCCTGCGGGGAGCTCATGCGTGCACGGTCGAGATCAGGACCACGATCGACGCGCTTGACGGCGCCGGGGTGAGCACCCGACCCGTACGGCGAACCGTGCGACGACGTGCTGCGCGCAGGCGCATAGTCGTCCTCATAGCCCTCAGGCTCCTCGGCGACGTATTCGTCGTCGTCGTAGTACTCATCGTCGTCCCACTCGTCCTCGAGACCGAGACGGACCTTCAACCGATGCCACAAGCTCACGGGAGTCTCCCTCGTCGTACCTATCGACCGAAGATCGCGCGGCCCACTCGGACGATGGTCGCCCCCTCCTCGACGGCCACGCGATAGTCGTTCGTCATACCCATAGACAGTTCGTCTAACTCTACACTATCGAGCGCCATCTCCCGCAGGGAGTCGCGCAGGTCACGAAGCTCGGAGAAGACGGGACGCGCCTCCTCGGGGCGCCCGTACGGCGCCATCGTCATGAGCCCCTTGACCAGCACACCCTCGCACCCGGACGCCCCGACAAGCACGTCACGGACGTCATCGGGCTCGAAGCCGTGCTTGGACTCCTCGCCGCTCACGTTGACCTGCAGCAAGATGGGCTGCACCACGCCCGCGCGCACCGCACGGCGGTCGATCTCCTCGAGCAACCTCACGGAGTCGACGCTGTGGATGAGCGCCGCACGCCCCACGACGTCTTTGACCTTGTTGGTCTGAAGGCTGCCGATGAAGTGCCAGTGCTCCTCGGGAAACAGACCATACTTGCCGAGGAACTCCTGGACACGGTTCTCGCCGAAGTCGCGCATGCCGGCCGCGATCGCCGCTCGGACGTCGTCGATGCCGACGGTCTTGGTGACCGCGACGATCGTGACGTCCGCAGGGTCGCGGCCGACGAGGTCAGCAGCGTCACAGACATGCCGCCGAACCGCCTGGAAGCGGGCAGCGACAGAGGTCATCGCTAGGCCCCCTTGTAGGAGTCGCCCGCCCAGTCGCGCTCGCCGGTGATCAGGTAGGCGATGCGCTCACCGATGTCGACGCCGTTATCGGCGATACGCTCGAGGTAGCGGCTCGCAAGCACCATAGAGCTCGCCCACTCGATCTCCTCCTCTTCCTGCAGTCGCGCAAGCTCGCGGAAGAACTGCTTGTAGAGGTGGTCGATGGGCTCGTCGAGCTCAGGCAGCTTGCGGGCGAGCTCGAGATCGCGCTTCTCAAGCGCCTCGCGCGTCGCGTCGAGCACGCGGTAGACGAGGTTGCCCTGCGCCTGGATGAGGTCGTAGAGGGTCTGCGGGCCCTTGCGCCCGGCCGTGCGGCGGGTCGCCTTGGCGATGTTGACCGCAAGGTCGGCCATGCGCTCGAGGTGCATCGCGATGAAGACGAGCGACTGGAGTAGTCGCAGGTCGCGCGCGACCGGGAACTGGGTGGCGATGGTCTCGAGCACGCGCTCCTCGATGGCCACGCAGCGCGCGTCGATGTCGTCGTCTCCGGCGATGACCTTCTCGGCCAGGTCGATGTCGCCGGCGATCAGCGACGTGACGGCCGAACGCGTCTGGCCGGTCACGGCCGCGACGATATCGACGACCTCGGCATGGAGTGCCGCTAGTTCCTGGGTGAACTGCTCACGCATTCAGGGCTCCTCATCGGTGTGTCCCGTGTTGACTTTGGGTCAGTATAGCCACGCCACGCACCGTTTCGTGCGACATACTTGTTACTTATCCGCAGGTTCTTGCGAGAAAACGCCTAGCCGAAGCGGCCGGTGATGTAGTCCTCGGTGCGCTTGTCACATGGGCTCGTGAAGACTTCGCTCGTGCGACCGTACTCGACGAGGACCGCAGGCTCCCCTGCCACCTCCTGCAAGAAGAACGCGGTGTAGTCGCTCACACGCGCGGCCTGCTGCATGTTGTGGGTGACGATGACGATCGTGACCTGGTCCTTGATCTCGGCCATGAGGTCCTCGATCTTCTGGACGCTCGTGGGGTCGATCGCCGAGCACGGCTCGTCCATCAGAAGCACCTCGGGCTGGACCGCGAGCACGCGCGCGATACACAGACGCTGCTGCTGGCCGCCGGACAGCGTCAGACCGCCTCGGCCCAGGATGTCCTTGACCTCTTTCCAGAGGTTAGCGCGCTTGAGGGAGTCCTCGACGATGGAGTCGAGATCCGACTTCTTCTTCACGCCCTGCAGGCGCGGGCCGTACGCCACGTTGTCGTAGATCGACTGCGGGAACGGGTTGGGCTGCTGGAAGATCATGCCCACGCGCCTGCGCAAGTCGACGGGATCGACACCCGCACCGTAGATGTCGGCGCCGTCAAGCAGCATCGTCCCCTCGACACGGGTGCCGGGGATAAGGTCGTTCATGCGGTTCATGCAGCGCAGGAACGTCGACTTGCCGCAGCCCGACGGGCCGATGAACGCGGTGATCGCCTTGGAGCGGATGTCGACGCTGACCCCGGTCAGCGCGTTGAAGTCGCCGTACCAGAAGTTCAGGTTCTTGATCGCGAACTTCGCATCGCCGGCGGCGGCGTGCTGGTGGTGGCGGTGGGCCACAGTCGCAGAAGAGGTCATGACTACACCTTCCGGTAGCGCTTGAGGATCCAACGGGCACCGAGGTTGAAGCCCAAGATCATGATCATCAGAAGCAGGGCGGTTCCGTACGCGGCGGGGATGTTGATGCCTTCCACCGCGAGCAGGTACAGATGGACGGTCATGGGACGACCCGAGTCGAGCGGGGTGATCGGCAGGTAGATCGCCTGGCCCATCGTGTAGAACACGACGGCGGTCTCGCCCACCGCGCGACCGGTCGCAAGCACGATGCCGGTGATGATGCGCGGAGCGGCAGCCGGCAAGACGACGCGAGATACCGTCTGCCACTTGGTGGCACCCATGCCGTAGGAGCCCCAGCGGATGTAGCGAGGCACCGCGCGGATGGCCTCCTCGGTGGTGCGCATGACGATGGGCAGCATGAGCAGGGACAGCGCCATCGACGCCGAGAGCATCGACAGGCCGATGCCCATCGCTTCGACGAAGAGCGCGAAGCCGAACAGGCCCATGACGATCGAGGGCACACTGGCGAGCGAGTCGGCCGCAAAGCGGATGACCGAGACCACACGGCCCTGGTGCGCGTACTCGGCGAGGTAGACCGCCGCGAGCACGGCCACCGGCGTGCAGATGAGCATCGCCAACCCGGTCACGTAGAGCGTCGACACGATGGTGGGCCAGATGCCGCCTTCGGCGTTGACGCCTCGGGGCCACGTGAAGATGAACTCGGGCGAGATCACGCGGATCCCGTTGATGAAGACGTAGAGGATGAGCGCACCCAGAACCGCGACGGTGATGCCGGCCGCGGCCCACAGGACGCCCACTGCGATGTTGTTGACGGTGGTCTTGTTCACGTCTAGTCCCTCAGCCTTGCCATGAGGCGGACCGCCAGCACGAGCAGCATCGAGATGACGAACAGGATCGCCGCCATGCCGAACAGCGCCGTGCGGTGTGTGCCGGTCGAGTACCCCATGTCCATGACGATCTGGCTCGTGAGCGTCGAGATGGGCTCGCCCACTCCCTGGAAGAACACCGGCGCGTTGCCCACGACCATGAGAACGGCCATCGTCTCACCGATGGCGCGGCCCATGCCCAAGATCACCGCGTCGATGATGCCCACCTTGGCCGCCGGTACTACGACCTTGTAGATGGTCTGCCACTGTGTGGCCCCCATCGCATAGCTCGCCTCCCGGATGCCCATCGGGATCGAGCGCAATGCGTCTTCAGACAGCGCGGCGATGGTGGGCACGATCATGATGGCGAGGATCAGCCACGCCGTCAGCGCGCCGAATCCCACGCCACCCGTGAGGGTCGCGACGACCGGGCGCAGCATGACGATGCCAAAGAACCCGTACACCACCGACGGCACGCCCGCGAGCAGCTCGACGGCGGGACGCACGATCGAGCGCATACGTGGCGAGGCGACCTCGGAGAGGAATACCGCCGTACCCACGGCGAGCGGCGTTCCCAAAGCGAGCGCGCCCAGCGTCACCACGAACGAGCCGACGATGAGCGGAAGGATGCCAAACTGCTCGTCAGAGGGCGCCCATACCTCGCCTCTGAGGAAGTTGCCGATACCGACCTCGCTTGCGATGGGCCACGCCTTCCAGCCCACGAACGCGAAGATCAGCGCGACGGCCAGCACGGCCACGAATGCACAGAGGAAGAACAGGGTCGCGAGCAACCATTCCTTGATCTGGGTCTCGCGAGAGACGAGCGTCAGCTCGCCCTTCACGACGGGAGCATCGACCTGGGTCACTTTCCACCCGCCTTGGTCACCGGGACGAAGCCGGCGTCGACGACCACGCCGTTTTGGACCTCGTCTGACAGCACGTAGTCGATGTAGCCCTTCGCAAGACCGGTGGGCTCACCCTTGGTGAAGAAGTGCAACGTGCGTGCGATGGGATACTCCTTGCTCGCGACCGTGGCCTCGCTGGCCACGACGCCGTCGATCATCAATGCCTTGACGGGCTTGGCCTGAAAACGCGGCTCCACGAACCCGACGGAGATGTAGCCGATGGCGCCCTCTGAACGCGACACGACGTCGCGGACCTGGCCGGTACCGGGAAGCACCACGGCGCGGCGGTCGAAGTGAGCGTCCTCGCCCATGACGATCTTCTTGAACGCCTCACGCGTACCGGAGGCCTCATCACGGTTCACCAGATCGATGTCGCGGTCGTTGCCGCCCACTTCCTTCCAGTTGGTGATCTCCCCGGAGAAGATCTTGCGCAACTGGTCGGTCGTCAGCGCCTTGACCGGATTGGAAGGATTGACGATCACCGCGATGCCGTCGAACGCGATCGGGGTGTCGACGAGCCCCTTGCCCTGCTCCTCGTCCTTGAGGTCGCGAGATGAGGTGCCGATGTCGCTCGTCCCGGCGGTGACCGCCTCGATGCCCGCCGAGGAGCCCAGGCCGGAGACCAGCACACTCACGCCCTCGTTGGCGTCTTGGTAGCCTTCGGCGGCCTGCTCGGCGATCGGCAGGATCGTGGTGGAACCGGTGACGATGAGCTTCGTCGTCGACTGCTCCTGCGACCTACAGCCGGTGAGCGCGACCAACGAGATGATGAGGGCGACAAGAACGGTCAGAGAATGCACGCGAGCGCGCCGTGTCGGCCCGTGAGGCCGCCTTCGGCGCGATACGAGAAGAACCGTTCCGTCGCCTCGGCGGTACATGTTCCGAGGCATGCGATTCTGCACGGGTCGACTCCTGAAGAGGTCAGGGAAGCGGCCACTACCGAGCCAAGATCGAGTCCCCCCGATTCAGCCCGTGCGACTGTACCAAACGCGTTAAAGAATTGCGACATGATTTCGTCACCGACTTCGTAGTGACAGGCACCGATGTGCGGCCCCACGTAGGCGGTCACTTCTCGAGGTTTCACATCCGCCCGCTGCGCCAACTCGGCGACGGTCTTTCCGGGCAGTCCGGCGAGCGCTCCGCGCCACCCGGCATGGACGACGGCGATCGCGCGCCCGGGCGCGACGAGCACCACCGGGACGCAGTCCGCGAAGAAGAGCATGACCGGCACGCGCGCGGCAAGCGTGACGACTGCGTCGGTCGCGGGCAGGGGACCCTCGCCGGCGGACACACGCGCACCACGCCCGGCTTGCGCCTCCCCGATCACCGCGATGTGCTCGCCATGGACCTGCTCGGCGGTGACGAGCCTGGGACCCAGTGACCCGATGCCCAGCGAGCGCAGCAGCCGATCACGGTTCTCGTCCACGTCTCGAGAGTCGTCACCCACATGGCCGGCAAGATTGAGCGACGCAAACGGCGGCAGGCTCACCCCGCCGGTCCGCTCGGTGAACGCCACAAGCACTCCCTGCTTCTCGAGCTCGAGATCAACCCAGACGGCGACTCCGTCTGAGACGATCCTCGTGAGACTCGGCGCGGCTGCCACGCTCAACTTGCTACCTCTCTCGTGTGCTTGGAGGCTTCCAAGGGTATCCAATAGACGACCCGATACCAATCACCATGACATCGGCGCAGGGAGCGACTATGAACACGATAGACCTCGGGCGTTCTTTCAAGGCGTTCTTCGGAGACAAGGACTGGGTGAGCAAGACCCTGCTCGGCTTCTTGTGGGGACTTCTCGTCGTCACCATCCCCGCCCTCTCGGGCGCACAGGTCGACTACATCGCCAAGGTCAGCCGGGGCGACGAAGACCTTCCCGGCTGGGACGACTTCGGCAACAAGTGGGTCCGGGGATTCTTGGTCTCGGTCGCAGGGTTCATCTACTTCCTGCCCGTCGTGATCTTGACCCTCTTCCTTCTGGTACCCGCCATCATCGCCGTCATCTCGACGGGCGGAGATGACACCGCAGTGGGCGCCTTGGTCTCCGGACTGTGCTTCTACTGGATCATCGTGGTGGTCTACTCGATCGCCGTGTCCGTCCTGTTCTCGGCGGCGACCGTCCACTACGCGATGACCGGCAGGTTCGGCTCGTTCTTCGCGATCGGTGAGATCCTCGCGCGCGTGCGCGGCGGGACCGGCTACTTCACGGCGTGGATCTACACCGTCGTGATCTCGCTCATCGGCGGAATAGCAGGAAGCGTCCTGAGTGCAACCGGTGTGGGTGCGATCCTCTACCCCGCCGTGACGTACTTCACCCTCATGGCGAGTGGCCACGTCTTGGGACAGTGGGCGCAACGCGCCTACGGTCTGGCGCCGGCGCCTGTCTACGCGCCGCCCGCCCCGCCTGCCAACTACCCGCCCGCGGCCGTTCCGCCCGTCAGCTACCCGCCTGCGGCCCCCCCGATGCCCGCGCCGCCTGCGCCACCAGCCGCCGCTCCTGGGGCACCCGACGCGAGCGCCGAGGAGCACCAGGACGACTCGGCACCGGGTGACTCACAGAGGTAGCCAGGCGTCCATCGCAACACAAAGGGACCCGCCGTTTGGCGGGTCCCTTTCATCGTCCGGACACAGAAGGACCCGGTGACGACGAGGTCCCGCCGTCGTCGCCACCGGGTCCAATCCGGACCTGTCAGAAGCCTCCTAGAAGGAGCGCTTCTTGAGGAACGCAGGGATATCGAGATCGTCCTCGGGGACGGGCTCGAACGTGGGCACCGAGAGCGCCGGCACCGAGTCATCGGACAGCGCCGAGAACGACATCGTCTCTTGCTTGCGCACGCCGTCGAATCCGGTGGCGATCACGGTGACCCTGATCTGATCCATCATCGAGTCATCGATGACGGCACCGAAGATGATGTTGGCGTCAGGTGCGGCCGCTGCCTGCACGACTTCGGCCGCCTCGTTGACCTCGAACAGGCCAAGGTCGCTGCCGCCCGCGATCGAGAGCAGCACGCCATCGGCGCCCTGGATCGAAGACTCGAGCAGCGGACTGGAGATCGCGGCCTTCGCTGCCTCGTGCGCCCGGTTGTCGCCGGTGGCGATACCGATGCCCATGAGCGCCGAGCCCGCGTCCGCCATGATCGTGCGAACGTCGGCGAAGTCGAGGTTGATCAGCCCGGGCACGGTGATGAGGTCCGTGATGCCCTGAGTACCCTGGCGCAGGATGTCGTCGGCGATCCTGAAGGCGTCAAGGATCGACGTCTTCTTCTCGGCGACCTGCAGCAGACGATCGTTAGGGATGACGATCAGCGTGTCGACCTTCTCGCGAAGGCGCTTGATGCCCTCGTCGGCCTGCAGTGCACGCTTGCGGCCTTCGAACGCGAAGGGACGAGTGACGACACCTACCGTCAGGGCGCCGATCTCCTCCTTGGCGATCTCGGCGATGACCGGTGCGGCACCGGTACCGGTGCCACCGCCTTCACCCGCGGTGATGAAGACCATGTCGGCACCCTGAAGCGCCTCCTTGATCTCCGCGCGGTTCTCCTCCGCGGCCTGGAAGCCCACGTCGGGATCGGCGCCAGCGCCGAGACCCTTGGTGAGACCCACGCCCACGTGGACCTTGTAGTCGGCGTCGGACATGAGCAGCGCCTGCGCATCGGTGTTCACCGCGATGAACTCGACGCCCTTCACGCCCGCCTCGACCATGCGGTTGACGGCGTTCGTACCGCCGCCGCCTACACCGACGACCTTGATTACTGCCAGATAATTCGCGCCCGTTTCGAGCATTACTGCCTCCCCCGGAGGTTTCCCGGCCAGTGCTACAACTGTAAACCTCTAGTTGACCGTTATATAGCGGGTGGAACGCTCAATCTTCGCATAAACGTTAGCGGATGCGCAAGTCGGGCGCAAGAAGTTGTGTCGACTATCAGTCGAGGGTGATACGAATGCCCAGTTCAGAGGGTGTATCTACCGTGCTATTCCGACGTGTCGAGACCCCTCCATGTGGGGCTCTCGACCACCCGGACGTTGATGTAGACGACCTTGCCCTTCTGCTTCGCGAGTATCTTGCGCGCGATCTGATCCTTGGTCTTGAGATCAGTGGCCTCGCCGATGTATATCTCCACGTCATCTGTGGTCATGAGCGAAGTCTTCTCGATCGACGGCGCCGAGATACTGCGCGTCATCGCCCTCAGCTCGGGGCTGATGCCCGCCGCCACCTTGATCGCGTTGGTGAGCTCCTTGGACGTCGCCCGCTTGCCCCGGACAGGCTTGAGCCCCTCGATGTCTCTGATCGCCACGACGCCAGTGGTCACCTTGCTCTGCCGATCGAGCCAGTACCCGTCTGAAGACACCAGCCATACTTCCGCTCCCCCGGCGTCGACCACGGCCACTGGGGTGCGTTCGACGATCTCGAGTCTCAACGTGGACGGGAAGTCTCGATCGACTCGAGCCTTGACCACCCACGGGTCAGCCTCGAGCCGCTTGCGCACGTCGCTCGTGTCCAGCCTGGTGAGCACGGTTGCGGTGGGCACCGCTGCGAGCTCGCGGACACGCTCGTCGCTCAGCTGATGGGCGCCCGTGACCACAATGGTCCGTAGCGAGAACACGGGGGCGTTGAACAACGCGACCAGCCCCCACAGCACGACGATGGCGACGGCTGCGATGGCGGCCCACAGCCCCACACGGCGCAGCCGTATCGTCTGCTGCCGACGTTCACGCTCCTCGCGCTTCGCGCTCGAAAGCCGCTTGCCCTGCTGAGACGGTGCGGGGCGCTCGAGGCCGGCACGGCGGGTGGCTACCCGCGCCGTCTGGCGCGTGGTGGAACGACGCTCAGCCTCGACTTGAGGCTGATTCTTCTTGTAGCGAACGCGTACCGTCTCTTCGGCGCCGATCACGACCCGCTTACGCGGACCCGAACGACCCGAGGAACCTGATTTCCGGTGTGAGTTCGATGCCATGCGTTTCCTTGACTGCTTCACGGACCCGTCGAACCAGCTCGATGACGTCGGCTGCCTTCGCGTCTCCGGTGTTGACGATGAAGTTGGCGTGGATGTCGGAGATGGACGCTCCACCCACCGCCAAACCCTTCAAACCCGCGCTCTCGATAAGACGTCCCGCCGAGTCGCCTTGGGGGTTCACGAACACGCTTCCGGCGTTAGGGAGCGAGAGTGGCTGGTTGCGTTTGCGACGGCGCAGACTCGCCTCCATGACCTGCCGTATCTGGTCGCCGTCTCCGGGCTGAAGCCTCAGCGCCGACTCGACGATGATACCTCGCTGCGGCAGATCGGTGCGCCGGTAGCCCCACTGCACCTCGGCGGCACCCACCGAGACGAGCCCCTCGCCCGGCACGAACAGCGAGACCGTCTCGGTGATCGAACCGATCCAGTCGTCACGCGATCCCGCGTTCATCGCAAGGGCACCGCCTAGCGTGCCGGGAATGCCCACAGCGAACTCGAAACCGGTCAGTCCTTCTCGGAAGGCCACCTGGACGAGCGCGGCGAGGATGACTCCCGCGCCCGCGATGATACGACCGTCTTCGACCGAGTGCCGCTTGAAGCCCTTGCCCAGCACGAGCACCGCACCGTCATATCCTTCGTCCGACGCGAGCACGTTGCTGCCCTTGCCGAGGACCGTCCACTCGACCCCTTCGTCGGCGCAGATCTCTGTTGCGGCGGCGAGGTCGGCCACGGTGTCGCACTCGATGAACAGGGCGGCCGGGCCTCCGATGCGAAACGTCGTGTGCCGGCTCAGCGGCTCATCGCGTTTGACCACACCGCCGACCGAACCGCCCAGACGCTCGAATGCGCGCGCTACTGACACGAGACGTCTCCGCGCTCGCGGGCGTCGAGCGCCGTCACGAGCTCCGGACCGATGGCGGTGATATCACCGGCCCCCATCGTCATGACGAGGTCACCCTCTGAGACGCGTTGCGCAAGGAACGGGACCACGTCTGCACGGTGAGGCAGGTAGGCGACCTGGGCGCGAGGCTGGGTGTCGAGCACCGAGGACAGCAGGCTCTTGCCGCTGACGCCGGGTATGGGGGCCTCGCCCGCGCTGTAGACGTCCATCAGCACCACGCGGTCCGCCGCCCCGAACGCCTCGCCGAACTCCCGTGTGAACGCGGCGGTTCGACTGTAGCGATGGGGCTGGAACAGTGCCCATACACGACGGTAGCCCAAGCCGGCTGCCGCCTCGAGCGTTGCGGCGACCTCGGTGGGATGGTGGGCGTAGTCGTCGACCACGGTCACGCCCGCGCTCTCGCCGATGAGGTCGAAGCGGCGGCGGACACCGGTGAAGCGCGCGAGCGCATCGGCGGCGGCGGACATATCCAGGCCCAGCGCATACGCTGAAGCCAGGGCCGCGGCCGAGTTGCTGACCATATGAAGCCCGGGAACCCCGCTCGTGCACGACACGACAGAGCCGTCCGGGAGATGCACGTCGAACTCGTAGCCCAAACCGCGGCGCTCGCGAGCCACACAGCGCACATCACTGTCTTCTGAGAAGCCATACGTGACCAACCGCCGGTCCACGCCTCGTGCGACGCTCGTGAGCCTCTCATCGTCTCGACAGACCACGAGAGCGCCATCTTTGGCGGTACGACCCATGAACTCGACGAACGTGTCCTCGATCTCGGCGAGGGACGCGTAGTGATCGAGGTGGTCAGCCTCGATGTTGGTGACCACGCTGATGAAGGGGTCGAGGTAGACGAAGGAGCCATCGCTCTCGTCGGCCTCCACCACGAAGTGCTCACCTGCGCCGTTGACGGCGTTGGTGTCAAAACCATCGACCTCACCACCGATGAGGAACGTGGGATCCAGGTTCATGCCCGAGAGCATCGTCGCGATCATCGACGACGTGCTCGTCTTGCCATGTGTGCCGGCGACGGCCACGGTCTTGCGAGGCCCCGCGAGCTCGGCGAGCATCCGCGCACGCGGCCAGACCTCGATGCCCCGGGAGCGCGCCTCGGCGAGTTCGGGGTTGCGCTCGGGGATGGCGGTCGATACCACGACGACCGACGGGTCACCGAGGTTCTCGGCGGCGTGTCCGATGGTCACGGGAACACCGGCCTTGGTCAGGGCTCGCGAGTAGCGCGACTCCTTGAGGTCACTGCCGGTCACCACGACCCCACGCTCGTGCAAGACGAGCGCGATGCCGCTCATGCCGGCTCCGCCTACTCCGATGAAGTGTGCATGGACCTGATCCGACACGGTGTCCTCATCCGTCGGTGGCTGGTGACTCGATCACGCCTCGCGCGAGCCGCACCACACGGGCAGCGGCATCGGGGCGACCGAGCTCACGCGATGCGGCAGACATGGTAGCACGCCGGGCAGCGTCTCCGAGCAGCGCGGCGAGCTCGTCACCGAAGCGTGAATCGTCGAGCTCGGCATCGGCGACCAGCACGGCCGCACCACGCTCGACCATCGCAGCGGCGTTCGTCGTCTGGTGGTCGTCGGTGGCATACGGGTACGGCACAAGCACGCACGGAGCGCCCAGCACGGTCAGCTCGGCGATCGACGTCGCACCTGCGCGGGCGACCACCAGATCCGCTGCGGCGATCGCGTCGCCCATGCCGTCAAGGTAGTCGAGGATCGTCCATCTGCCCGACGGGTCCCCTCCCACTGCGTCGAACGCCTCGCGTACTCGCTCGTACTCGCCGGCTCCGGTGACGTGGATGACCCGCAACCCATCGATCGCCAGAAGCCTCGGCGCGATCGCGACGAGCGCGCTGTTCAGATGGCGCGCGCCCCTGCTGCCGCCAAAGACCAGCAGCACGAGGTCGTTCTCGGCGAGCCCGAGGTTCTTTCGACCGACCTCGCGGTTGGAGGTGAGCACGTTCGCGCGCACGGGATTACCGGTCAGCACCGCGCGCTCGGGGCGCTTGAGAGCGGTGCGCGACTCGTCGTACGTGACGCCGACGGCCTTCGCCCAGCGCGACAGGACGCGATTGGCCATGCCGGGAACGGAGTTCTGCTCATGGAGCACCAACGGAACACCCCGAAGCAGCGCTGCTGCCCCGACCGGAAGCGAGACGTAGCCCCCGAAACCTATCACCACGTCCGGGCGCTCCTTGCCCATCCACCGCCACGCACGGACGGTGGACAGCGCGATTCGCAGCGATGAGGTGACGAGCGTCCACGGGCGAGCCCGGTCGAAGCCTGCGGCGGGAAGGGGCCTGAAGGCGACGCCTGCCTCGGGAACGAGGCGAGCCTCAAGACCATCAGGCGTGCCTACGAACGAGACCTCGTCATGCTCGGCGGCGAGAAGCGCGGCCACCGTCAACGCGGGATAGATGTGTCCCGCGGTCCCGCCCCCGCTCAGCACTGCTCTCACGACGCGCACCCTCGTTTCTCTTACGGACCTTCACTGCACGCGGAGACCGCGCGCCGTACTCGGAGACGGACAGCAGGATGCCCACGCACGTGAGCGTCGCAAGCACCGAGGTGCCTCCAAAGCTCACGAACGGCAGCGGCTTGCCCGTCACAGGCATGAGACCGGTGACCGCCGCCATGTTGATGATGGCCTGGAACGCGAGCATGCCCGTGATACCACCTGCCACGAGTCGTCCGTACGGGTCCTTGGACCCCGAGGCGATCTTGAAGCCGGCCCACGTCAGCACCACGAACGCAGCCACCACGGCGAGCGACCCCAGCAGGCCGGCCTCCTCGCCGATGATCGCGAGGATGAAGTCGTTGTGGGCCTCCGGCAGGTAGAAGAACTTCTGCCGAGACAGGCCCAGCCCAACTCCGTCGATGCCGCCCGTGCCAAACGCGAGAAGCGCCTGGACCGACTGATAGCCCTTGTCCTGGGCGTCAGCCCACGGATTCATGAACGCTGTCACGCGCTCCATTCGGTACGACGAGGTGCCGATGAACAGCACGCCCAACGAGACCAGCCCCACGAACGTACCGAGGATGTACTTCCATTCGACGCCCGCGAGGATGAGGACCATGGCACACGCGGCGACAAGTGTGGCGGTGGTGCCCATGTCAGGCTGCGCGATGATGAACGCCGAAGGAATGGCGACGGCGGCGAGCACCGCGAACCAGAACGACTTGTCAGGCATCCGGCCGCGCTGCCAGTCGACCGCGAGCGCGCACACCAGCAGCACCGCTGTGATCTTCGCGAACTCGGACGGCTGCAAGTTGAACAGGCCCAGAGGGATCCAGCGCTGCGCGCCATGGCTCGCCACGCCGAGAATCAGGACGACGAGCAGTGATGCGAGCGTGACGGTCCACACCGTCCATGCGCGGTCCTTGATGAAGCGATAGTCGAAACGCGCCAGAAGGAAGGCCACGACCACACCCATCAACGTCGCGCCTACCTGACGGATCACGATGGAAATGTCCGATCCAAGCTTCACCGACGCCTGGATCGAGGAGGCCGAGTAGATCATGACGAGACCGAACAGTGTCAGGAAGAGCGCCGCGCCCATCAGGACATAGCGCGCCCGTGCCCCGCCGGCGTAGTCATCACGCTGACTCATCAGCGTCACCGCCCGCCATCGCCCGCACGATGTCCTTGAAGACACGTCCGCGCTGCTCGTAGTTGGAGAACTCGTCAAAGGACGCGCAGGCCGGCGAGAGAACCACGGCATCGCCCTTCTCGGCCTGCCGTGCGGCGATCTCGATCGCCTGGGCCATCGAGTCGGCCCGCGTCACTCGCGCGCCCTCGGCGATCAGCGCCGCCTCAAGCTCAGGCCCCGCCTCTCCGAACGCCACGACGGCCTTGGTGTGCTCCGCGGCCTCGCGGGCGAGCGGGTGGAAGTCGTTGCCCTTGTTGCGGCCGCCCACGAGCAGGACGACCGGTCGGTCAGTGAACGCACCTATCGCCTTGAACACCGCGTCAGGGTTGGTGGCTTTGCTGTCGTTGAACCACTCCACGCCCGCGACCTCGGCCACGGGCTCAAGGCGATGTTCGATGGGCGCGAACGTCTTGAGCCCGCGGCGCAGGTCCGCAGCCGCGACTCCCATCGCGTGCGCGGCGGCTGCGGCTGCGAGCGCGTTGCTGACGTTGTGGTCTCCCTTGATCAGCAGCTCGTCGGAAGAAACGAGCTCGATGCGCCCGTGCTCGGTATCGAGTGACAGCGTCCCCCCGGCGGCGTGTGCGCCCCTGCCGTCGCGGGCGTCTCGCGACACGCGAACCACCGGCACTCCGCGCTCGCTGAGCTCATCTGCGAACGGTGCCGAGCCCGGGTCATCGACGTCGACGACCGCAACGTCATCGGCCCCGAGGTTCGCGAACACCTTTCCCTTGTCGTGTGCGTACGCCTGCACCGACCCATGCCAGTCGATGTGGTCGGGGGTGATGTTGAGCAACACCGCCGTCCTCGGATGAAACGTCGACGTGAGAGCCAGCTGAAACGACGACACTTCAGCGACCAAGACCTCGCCCGCACGGCAGTCGCGCGCGGCAAGGATGGCGGGCGTCCCGATGTTGCCGACGGAGCGCGCGGAGACGCCCCCGGTCACGAGCAGATGGGTCACGAGCGCAGTGGTCGTTGTCTTGCCGTTGGTGCCGGTCACCGCGACCCAGGGACACGCCGTGCGGCGAAAAGCGAACTCGATCTCCGAGACGACCTCGCGGCAGGCGGTGTGAGCCCACTGCATGAGCGGGGCGTGCGGAGGGATGCCCGGGCTTGCGATGGCAAGGTCGAAGCGCCCGTCGACGCTCTGGGCGCCAAGCTCGACCGACACGCCGTGAGATGCAAGCTCGACGGCAACGGCGCGCAGATGCTCCGAGTCATTCGCATCCACTGCGGTGACGGAGTTCGCCTCGAGGCCGATCAACTCCGCGCAGTAGCGGGCCGCGGCCACGCCGCTGGCGCCAAGCCCCAGAACAACGATGTCGCCGAGTGTGGTCACGTCAGCCCTTCAGCCGAACGGACTGGAAGAAGAACAGCGCGAAACCGAGCCCGGCGAGGATGCCGGTGATGATCCAGAAGCGGACCATGACCTTGGTCTCTGACCACCCGATCATCTCGAAGTGATGGTGGATGGGCGCCATCCGGAAGATGCGCTTGCCTGTCAGCTTGAACGACGCCACCTGCAGCACGACCGAGAGTGTCTCGGCGACGTAGATGCCGCCGATGACGAGCAGCAGCAGCTCCGTCTTGGTGATCACGGCCAGCGTGGCGATAGCGGCCCCAAGTCCCAGAGACCCGGTGTCGCCCATGAAGATGTCGGCGGGGTAGCTGTTGTACCAAAGGAAGCCGATACAGGCACCGGCGATCGCCGCGCCGAAGAGCGCGGACTCGAGCATGTTCTGACGAAACGCGATGCCGGCAAAGGCCAACGTCACGATCGTCACCGTGCCTGCTGCGAGCCCATCCAACCCGTCGGTGAGGTTCACCGCGTTGCTCATCGCGATGATCATGATGGTCACGAAGGCGAGGTAGAGCCACGGCACCATGAGCGCCATGCCCCCGCCAAGCGGGATCGTGGTGGTGAAGGCTCCAAAGTCGATCTTCGTGGGAGTGAGCGGGATCTGAATCCACGTCGGCACGTCTGCCCAGTTGACAGCCAGAAGGCAGAACGTGACCGCGATGAGCGCCTGTCCGAGGAGCTTCGCGCGCGGGCGAAGCCCGAGCGAGCGCTCGTGGGCGACCTTGGCCCAGTCGTCAATGAACCCGAGCGCACCACAGGCGAGCGTGGCGCCCAGTGCCAGAACACTGGCCCGCGTGGGAGATCCCATCAAGAAGAACGTGGCGGCCACGACAAGGAGGATGAGCACGCCACCCATCGTGGGCGTCCCCTGCTTGACCAGGTGACCCTGTGGCCCATCGGCGCGAACCTGCTGCCCGATGTTGCGCACGCGCAGGAGCCTGATCCAGAGCGGGAACAGCACGGCCGCAGCCACCAAGGCGATGACCACCGCCATGAACACCTGATAGGTGGGGTACTGTGCGAGTCTAGCGAGCACGTGGGCTCACGATCCCTTCTACAACCGCTTCAAGGCCCATGACGCGCGACGCCTTGACCAGCACGACGTCGCCGGCGACCACCAGGTCATCCAGCACCTCGATCGCCTCTTCGACGCTCGCGCACGGTCGTACGTCCGTCTCGGGCATGCCCTCGGCCTTCGCGCCATCGGCGATTCGGCGGGCCCGCTCGCCTACCGTCACGAGCACCTCTACGCCGGATCGAGCGACCTGCTCTCCCATGTGGAAGTGTGCGAGCTCGGTGAGCGACCCCAACTCGGCCATATCGCCGAGCACTGCGATGCGCCTGCCGGTGCTCACCATCGCGGCCAGCGTGTCGACGGCCGCGGCCATCGACGACGGGTTCGCGTTGTAGGCGTCGTTCAGGACCGTCACGCCGCCGGCGGTGTTGACCGCCTCCATGCGCATCCCCGAGAACGACGCGGCCGCAAGACCTTCGGCGACACGCTCGAGCGGGACCGCGAGCCTGAGAGCGACCGCGGCGGCCGCAAGCGCGTTGTAGACGTTGTGTCGGCCGGGGACGGACAGCGTCACGCGGACGGTGCCTTGATTCGTCACGAGATCGAACGAGGCCAGGCTCGCTTCATCGAGCTCGATGTTCTCCGCGCGCACGGTCGCGCGTGAGGAGACGCCGTAGAACGTGACCGGGCACGATGCTGCGTCTGACAAGGCAAGGGAGAACTCATCGTCGCCGTTCAAGAACGCAGCACCATCGGCGGGAAGCGAGCGAACCAGCTCGCCCTTGGCCTGCGCGACCGCGTCTTGCGAGCCGAGTATCTCGATGTGGCTCGTCCCCACATTGGTCACGAGGCCGAAATGCGGCCGGGCGATCTCGCACAGACGCTCGATCTGCCCCAGCCCGCGCATGCCCATCTCGACGACGAGCGCATCGGTGTCCGACCCCGCAGCGAGCACGGTCAGCGGGACGCCCAGCTCGTTGTTGCGGTTGCCGCTCGTGGCGACCACGCGCATATCGACCGCCAGAGCGGCGGTGAGCAGGTCCTTTGTGGTGGTCTTGCCACTCGACCCGGTGACGCCGATGACGGCGCAGCGCAGCCGTGACCTATGCCACGAGGCGATGTCCTGGACCGCCTTGAGCACGTCGTCGACGCGTACCACCGAGACACCCCTGCGCGCCGCGGTGACGATCACTTCGTCGAGCTCGGCCCGCTGCCTGCTCACGAGGATCAGTCGCGCGCCGGCCTCGAGCGCCGCCGGGATGTGGTCATGCCCGTCGGTGCGCTCACCGGGCAGCGCCGCGAAGATGCATGCCGGGCTGACTTCGCGCGAATCGACCGCGAGTCCGGTGACGGAGCCGGCGGGGTCGCCGACGAGCTGCTCACCCGACGTGACCGCCACGATGGTCTCTATGGTGGCCCTCAGCATCCGCCCAGCACCTCCCGAGCGACCTCGCGGTCGTCGAAGTGGACCGTACGGTCGGCGAAGATCTGGTAGTCCTCGTGGCCCTTGCCCGCGATGAGCACCGTGTCACCCGAGCGCGCACGCCGGATCGCGCGCTCGATGGCCTCTCGGCGATCGACCACGACCTCGTAGGAGGACCCCGAGTCGCGGATCCCGTCCTCGACCTGCAGGATGATCCCCACCGGGTCTTCAGAGCGCGGGTTATCGCTCGTGATGACGGCGTGGTCGGCCGCTGCAGCGGCCGCGCCCATGACGGGACGCTTGTCGGGGTCTCGGTCTCCCCCGCACCCGAACACCACGACCACAGACCCCGTGGTCACCTGACGTACCGCGGCGATCGCCTTCTCCAGCGAGTCCGGCGTGTGTGCGTAGTCGACCACCACCGAGAAGTCCTGACCGCACTCCACTCGCTCGAGACGGCCCGGCACCTGAGGGGCACTCTCCAGCCCGCTGACGATGTCGTCGAGCGAGATGTCCATCGCCAGCGCGCAGCCCGCGGCCACGAGGGCGTTGCTCACGTTGAACGCGCCCGCGAGCGGCAACCGGACCTGAGCGCTTCCGGTCGGGGTCACGAGCGTGAACGACGCGCCCAACGCATCAAGCTGCTCGTGCTCAGCACGCACCGCCGCCTGCGAGGTGCGTCCAACCGTGAGTGCGCTGGGAACCTCTGCGGCCAGCCCCATCCCGAAGGGGTCGTCGACGTTGATGACCCGGGCGCCGGTGCTGAACTGGGTGAACAGTCGCTTCTTGACCGAGAAGTACTCCTCGATCGTGTGATGGAAGTCGAGATGGTCTTGCGTGAGGTTCGTGAAGGCGACCACGGCGAAGTCGACGCCATCGACCCGACGCAGGTCGATGGCGTGACTGGAGACTTCCATAGACACGGCCGAGACACCCGAGCCGAGCATCTCGGCGAACAGTGCCTGAAGGTCGGCCGACTCCGGCGTGGTGCGCGACGCGTCACGCCTGACGCCCGCGACGCGAGTCTCGACCGTGCCGATGATGCCGGTGGTATGTCCCGCGGCGCGAAGGATGGAGTCAAGGAGGTAGGTGGTAGTGGTCTTGCCGTTTGTCCCGGTGATTCCCACCACCGACATCGCAGCGCTCGGCGTGCCGTTGAAGACGGCCGCGGCGCGCGCCAGAGCAGCGCGGACATCGGGGACCATGACCTGCGGCGCATCGAGATCGAGCGCCCGGTCGACCACGAGCGCCGATGCACCACGCGCAACCGCGTCGGCGGCGAACTCGTGGCCATCGTGGGCGAACCCGGGGACGCAGAAGAACACGTCACCCGGCATCACGCGATCGGACCGATACGCGATGCCTGTGACGGCGACATCGCCCTCACCTGCGAAAACAGCGCCCTCGACGCCACTGAACAGTTGGTTGATGGTGGTGGTGCTCACGCTCTCCCCAGCTACTCGACGGTCGGTCGATTCTAGCATCGGTCAGTCCCTCAGACCCTGGTCCGACACCGGACCGACACCTGCGGTGGGCACCGTGGTGGGCAGCGGCTTGACCGCCTTGCGCGCGGCCGAGGACGGCGGGATCTTGAGGTGCGAGACCGTGAACTGTGCAAGCTTGGAGAACGTCGGAGCAGCCACCGTACCGCCGTAGATGGCGTTGCGCGGCTCATCGATCGTCACACAGACGAGAACCTGCGGGTCTTCGGCCGGGAGGAACCCGATGAAGGATCCGACGTACTTGCCCCCTGCGTACCCGCGACCGCCTGAGAGCGCCTTTTGCGCCGTGCCGGTCTTGCCCGCGACCGAGTAGCCGGGGACGGCGGCCGCCTTGCCGGTGCCTTCGGTGACGACGGCCTGCAGCATCCCGGTCACCGTGGCAGCCGTCTTGGCCGAGATCGCGCGTCGGCGCGGCCACGCGGGAGCGACGTCCGGCGCCTGCGGCACCTCCATGAGGAAGTGCGGGGTGACGATCTCGCCGCGGTTCGCGATCGCTCCGATGGCGCGAGCAAGCTGCATGGGCGTCACCGAGACACCCTGGCCAAAGGGGATGTTGCCGATGGAGGAGGCTGACCATTCCGTGGGCGGAGGGAGCCACCCCTTGGCCTCGCCCGGGAAGTCGATACCCGTGCGCTCGGTGAGCCCGAAGGCGCTGAACGAGTCGTAGAGGCCCTGCTTGCCCAGCTTCTGGCCCAACTTCACGGTGCCCACGTTGCTCGAGTTGGTCACGATCTGGGTGAGCGACCAGGTGACCGCACCGCGTCCATGGGACTCGTGGATCGTGCGGCCACCCACCTGAAGCGTGGGCGGAAGATGGAACATGGACTTGGGGTTGTAGTAGCCCTTCTCGACGACCGCGGAGGCCGTGAGGCCCTTGATGGTCGAGCCGGGCTCGTAGGCGTCGGTGATCGGCTTGTTGCGGATGGCCTCGGCTTTCGCCTTGCCGTAGTCGTTGGGATTGAATCCGGGGGCCGAGGCCATCGCGTAGATCTCACCGTTGCGCGGGTTCATGATGACCACGGAGCCGCTCTTGGCGCCCCACGCCTTCACGGCATTGGCGATCTCGAGCTGCGCTTGGTACTGGATATCCTTGTCCACGGTGATCACGATGTCGTGGCCATGGACCGGCTCGAGTGCCTTTTGGATGCCCCCGGGGATGGGGCGACCCTGGGGATCTCGCTCGCCCAGCATGACACCGGGGGTGCCGGCGAGCTGCTCGTTGTAGAACGACTCAAGTCCGGCAAGCCCGGTATCGTCCACGCCCACGAAGCCCAGGACCTGGCACGCAAGCTCTCCCGAGGGATACATGCGGCGGAAGTCATCGATGAACCCGATGCCTTCAAGGTCGAGGTCCTCGAGCGCCTTGGCCCGGTCGAGATCGACCTTGCGCTCGATGTAGACGAAGCCGGAGTCCTTGGAGATCTTGGCCAAGTACGCCTTGGGGTCTCCACCAAGTGTGTCGGCAAGGCCCTTGGCTACGAGGGCCTTATCCTTGATCTGGTTAGGTGCGGCGTAGACGGTGCGTGCGGCGACGCTGACCGCGAGAGGTTCGCCCTCGCGGTCGTAGATCGTGCCTCGCCTGGGCTGCAGCTCGATGTCGCGCATACGCTGAGCCGTGGCCTTCTGGGCCAGGGCCGGAGCCGCCACGACTTGCAGCCAGACGAGGCGCGTTGCGACGACCAGGAATGCGGCGATGAACACGAGGAGCAACGCGGCGTGACGGCTGCCGTCAGACGGCCGCGTCCGCTTCTTGCTCACTCGCACTCCCTTCCTGCGCGACTCACTTCTGAGACGCGAGTCCGACATCACCGACGAGCAGCACCTGCGCCTCGCCGGCGGATAGGTCCATCATGTCCGACACGAAGCGCTTGACCGCCGAGTGGCCGGGCGCGTCTGCGACCTTCTCGGTCGCGGACGGCTTGGTGTTGGTGGCCAGATCGAGGTAGGTCACCTTGCGCGCCGGAGCCATCCCCATCGCGGTGCCCGCGATCGCGCGGATTCGCGAAGGGGAACCCAGGGCGCTCTGGCGAACCTCGAGCATGTCGCCTTCGTAGCGCTCGGCCTTGATGTCGCTTCGAAGCTCGTTCGCGCGGATCGACGCCTCGGCGGCGCGAACCGAGAGCCACACGCGGCCCACGCCGAGCACCGCGACAACGAACACCACGACAGCGAACACACGAAATGCCGAGCGCGCGGATTCTACACTGGAAGTCTTGCGCCGTGCACCCGTGCGCGGCTTCGAGGCGGTGACGACTTTGAGGCGCGGACCCCGGGTACGGCTCGTCTTCGGCTCGTGCCGAAGTGCAGGAAGTCCCATCGTCGCTCCTCTCCTCGTCGGGCGCCTCGGCTGGATTCGCGGGCGCTACCTATCTCTTCTCGGCGACACGCAGCTTGGCGCTGCGCGCGCGTGGGTTCTGTTCGATCTCCTCGGCGCTTGGGGCTATCGCCCGTCGCGTGAGGATGCGGAGTACCGGCTCGTTACCGCAGGTGCACACCGGCATATCCGGTGGGCACGTACACCCCTGTGCGTTGTCCGCGAAGACGCGCTTGACGATGCGATCCTCGAGCGAGTGGTAGCTGATCACCGCGATGCGTCCTCCGGGAGCCACCCACCTCACTGCGGCCTCGAGACCGCGCTGGAGCATGTCCAGCTCGCCGTTGACCTCGATGCGCAACGCCTGGAAGGTCTTCTTGGCCGGGTGTCCGCCGCTGCGCCGCGCCGATGCGGGTACGGCGGCCTTGATGACGTCGACGAGGTCCGAGGTGGTCTCGATGGGGCGGCGGGCCCGCGCGGCTGTGATGAAGGCTGCGATGCGCGAGGCCCACCGGTCCTCACCGTAGTCTCGGATGATCCGGGCGAGGTCGGCTTCATCGTAGGTTGCGATGACCTCTGCTGCGGTAAGGGTCTGTTGACCCGGATCCATCCGCATGTCCAGGGGGGCGTCCGCCTTGAAGGAGAACCCCCGCGAGGCAACGTCGAGCTGCGGAGACGAGACGCCCAGGTCGAACAAGAAGGCGTCTACGTAGGGAATCTGAGCCTGCGACAGCAGGTCGTCGAGATCCCCGAAGTTCCCCTTGAGGAGAACCGTCTTCGCTGGGTGGGCTTGCTGGCCGAGGCGGAGTGTGGATGCTGCTGCGTCTAGTGCTGCGTCATCTTGATCGATGCCCACGAGGATGCCCGTGGGAGCTATGAGGTCTACAAGCCGCTTCGCGTGTCCTGCCCCGCCTAAGGTGCAATCGACGACGATCGAACCGGGGTGCGGCGATAGGTGCTGTATGACCTCGGCCAGCAAAACTGGGGTATGCCGGTATTCCATTGTCAAGCCTAGAGCAGACCGGCGTCGGCCAGCTCTTTCGCGAGATCCTCGATGCTGTCCCCGTCCTCGCCGTAGCTGTTCCACGCGACGGCGTCCCAGATCTCGATCCGGTTGCCGTTGCCGGTGACAGCGACGTCTTTGGACAGGCCCGCGTACTCACGGAGGTTCGCAGGCAACGACACGCGGCCGGCCGAGTCGAGCTCGGTCTCAACAGCGCCCGTCGTGAAGAACCTGCGGACCTTACGTACGCGAGGCTCGAAGTCCTCACGAGAGACGAGATCCGCGACGAAGCGGTTGTACTCCTCGGCCGGATACACGTAGAGGCAGTTGTCGAGGCCCTTCGCGACGACGAGCTTGCCCGTCATCTGCGCCCTGAACTTGGCAGGCAAAGAGACGCGACCCTTGGCGTCCAGCGTGTGCTGATGATCGCCGAGAAACATCTCTTCCCCCCTGTCCTACTCCGTGGTGCCGAGAACCCCCGCGTGCGTTGGATCCCCTCCCTACGTGTAGGAATGTATGCCACTTCGTCCCACATTGCAACACTCTCATGGGAATTCATCACACCTTTATGACACCGCGCTCCACCACATCCCCCGCGCTGCCACCCCATGACACCGGCGTCTTGAGATTCGCGAGAACCAAGGGGGGCCTCCCCTCGTCTGAGGTGGTGAAGGGCGGGATCGGGCTGCGGCCACGATCGCGTCGGTTGATAAGGGGATATCGAGATACGCGCGAACATTGCAGGCCGCACGCCGGTACGAGTAGAATCGGTGTTCGAATCACCCATCACTCGGAGGTGGACGAACCAGATGACTGCCAACTGGCCTGCTGCTGTGGTCAACGTTCTCATGCTCGCGTTCTTCGCTGTCGTCGTGATCGGCATCGGCCTTGGTGCCTACGCCGCCTCGGCTCTCAAGAAGAACGAGCAGGAGAAGAAGTCGGCCGCATAAGCGCGGTGCTTCGATAGACTCGGCGACCGGACGCCCTTGCCATACGTGGTGAGGGCGTCTTGCTTTCATCGCCCAGGAGAGGAGTTCACCGTGAGCAGGAAGCGGATGTGGGGAATCGCCGCAGCGTTGACCGTGAGCGCGCTCGTCGTGGCAACCATCGGCTATGCGCTTGGGCAACAGTCGCAGTCAGCGCTGAGCTCAGGCGGCACGGGCGCTGTTCGCACGGCGGACGGCGTCGCGGATTCGAGCAGCATGAGCTACGGCGGCGCAGCCCCACAGGCGGCGGCTCCGAGCCCTGACCAGCTGAAGTCGGTGGCAGCGCCCGAGACGGCCGCCCAGCCCACCGCATCAGGCGAGAAGCTCGTCATTCGAAACGCCGCCATGGAGGTGCGCGTCAAGGCGGTTGATGCGGCACTGCGCGATCTGAAGACGGCGGTGCGCCGGGCGGATGGCGAGGTCACAGATCTCACGATGTCGGCCGGCGGCTCGATGCCCGTGCCACTGGCTGACGGCACCGCGTCCTCGGCGCAAGGCCCCTCCAGTGCGTTCGCCACCATCCGTGTCCCGGCCGCCAACCTGGACTCACTCATCGACGATGTCGCTTCCCTGGGTGTCGTGGTCACCCAAAGCGCGAGCGCAAGCGACGTGACCGAGCAGGCCATCGATCTCGATGCGCGCCTCAAGACCCTGCGCGCCGAGGAGTTGAGGTTGCGCTCGTTCCTGCGACAGACCAACAAGGTGTCCGACCTCCTGCTCGTGGAGCGCGAGCTCGCACGCGTGCGCGGAGAGATCGAATCGATGGACGCCCAGCTGACCTACCTCAAGCGTCAGGCTGCTCGGGCGACTCTGACGGTGACCCTGAGCGAACCCGGTCCGGTCATCGAGCCGTCGGGTCCCACGTGGGGGCTGCGCGAAGCGCTCACCCGTGGCATCCAGGCGGCAGCGAGCGTGATCACCACTCTGATCACCGTCTCGATCCCGCTCGCCCTGATCGCTGTGCTCGTCGCCGTGATCGCGTTGCCTGTCCGAGCCTTGATGCGTCGTCGGGCCGCTCACCGCGCGCGAGATGAAGAAAGCGAGACCGAGTGATTCCTCGCCCTCGCTTCCGTATGCCGTTGTGGGTGGCGCTCGCCGTCGTGGGCGCCGCCTATATCTTCCGGTCTGTGGTCTTGCGCGGCGGCGACTTCTCGCCAGACCTACCCGACGACGCCGTCGCGGGCGCGACCATCCTGATCGCCCTCGCGTTCGTCGCCATCACGAGGGCGATCATCACGCGCGAGATACGCGAAGACGATGCGCCCCACGAGCGAGACGACGAAGACGGCGAGACCGACGAGCAGCGGTAGCACCACCAGCTCGACCCGGTCGAGCGAGGCAGGGCCCGGAGCACCGTTGCCGCTGACTGCGGTGAGGTAGGCGCCCAGGGCCACTCCGATGGCGGCGCCTCCGGCCCACGTCAACGACCAGCCAGCTGAGCGCACAAGCGAGAACGGCCTGCGAGCCGCCAACGCCTGCTAGCCCTTCTCCTTGTAGGGCTTGCCCACCGCAGCCGGTGCGACAGCCTTGCCCACCACGCCCGCCAAGACGATGACGGTCAGCAGGTACGGGAGCATCAGGAAGAACTGCGCGGGGATCTTGATGACGTCGCTGAACAGCTGCAGCTTGAGCTGAAGGGCGTCTGCGAAGCCGAACAACAGCGACGCCAAGTACGCGCCCCCCGGCACCCAGCGGCCGAAGATGTTCGCCGCAAGCGCGATGAACCCTCGCCCGTTGGTCATGCCTTCGGTGAAGGAACCCACCTGTTCGAGCGTCAGGTTCGCACCGGCGAGCCCGCTCATCACCCCTGAGATCAGCACCGCGACCCAACGGCCCCTGAGCACGTTCACGCCCACGGTGTCAGCCGCGCGCGGATGCTCGCCCAGCGCCCGCAGGCGCAAGCCCCACCGCGTCCGATACATCATCCACGTGAGCCCGATAGCCGAGATGATCCCCAGGTAGACGATGGGCGTGTAGCTGAGAAACACCGTGTCGATCCACGTCCACACAGTGCCCATGACGCCGGGGCCGCCTGTCGGGAAGTCGAACAGCGGCCTGATGGTCTCCACCGGATCGGTGGTTCCCGGGTGACCGTAGAGCGTCTCCATCAGGAATCCGGTGATGCCCAGCGCGAGGATGTTGATCGCCGTGCCGGAGATCACTTGGTCGGAGCGCAAGTTGATGGACGCCCACGCATGAAGCGACACGAAGACGACGGCGGCCAGCACGGCGCCCAAGACGCCGAGCCAGGTGCTGCCGGTGGCCAATGCGACAGCGACGCCTGCGAAAGACGCCACGAGCATGAGGCCTTCCATGGCGATGTTGACCACGCCCGAGCGTTCACAGATGGCCGCACCCACCGACGCGAGCGCGATGGGTGTGGCGAGACGGACTGCCGAGGCGAACAACTCCGGCGTGAGGATCTCCTTAAGCACCGGTCGCCCCCTTCCTCTTACGGGCCTTGGCAACAACCCACGTGACGATGGTCTCAGCTCCCACAAGGAAGATGATGATGCCCTGGATGATCGTGATGACCTTCTGGCTCACGTCCGCTTCCAGCTGCATGGTGCCTGCGCCTGCCGACAGTGAACCGAACAGCACCGCAGCCGCAAGAACGCCGATGGGGTTGTTCTTGGCGAGGAGTGCGACCGCGATACCGGTGAAGCCGAACCCCGAGGAGAACTGGTCGAACAGCCGGTGGTGCACGCCCATGACCTCGACGGCCCCCGCGAGACCGGCCAGTGCGCCGGAGAAGCACAGGGACTTGATGATCGTCGACGAGACCGACACACCGCCCGTCTCCGACGCGTTGGGGTTGAACCCGACCGCCCGGGCCTCATAGCCCATGACGGTGTAGCGCAAGATCCACCACACGAACACCGCGACAAGCACACCCAGCACGATTCCCAGGTGCGCTCTGTTCTGCCCCACGAAGGGCAGGATGTCGGAGATTCGCGGAAGCTGGCTGGCCACCGGAAGCTCTGGGGTCTGCGGAATCGCACCCTTGTCCTTGAACGGGCCGTTGATGACCCATGAGACCAGGTAGCGGCCTATGTAGGTGAACATCATCGTCGTGATGACCTCATGCGCGCCGATTCGCGCCTTCATCACCGCCGGGATGAAGGCCCAAGCGGCGCCTGCGAGCGCCGCGCTGAGGACGGCCAGCGGGACCGACACAGCCCACGGCATCCCTCCGAGCTTCACGCCGACGAACGCGGCGGCAAGACCTCCCAGGAACAGCTGCCCCTCGGCGCCGATGTTGAACAGCCCGGCACGAAAGCCGTAGGCGACCGCAAGACCGGTGAAGATGAGCGGCGTCGCCCGCAGGAGCGTCTCCCCTATCTGACGCGGTCCGCCAAAGGCGCCCGTGATCATCGCCGAATACGCTGCGATGGGACTCTTGCCGGAGAGCAGGATGATGACCGAGCCGATCAACATCGCGATGGCCACCGAGACGAACGGGGTGGCTATGCGAATCGCCCGCTCGATGCCCTGCTGCTCGAGCACGAACCGCTTCTCGGCGGCCTCGCGTTCTGCGATATCGGCTGCCAGGTCGCGCTCGGCGGCTGTCTGAGCGCGCCCTTCCTTGACGGGATCGTCAGGCATCTGCGGCCTCCGTCGCGGCCGTATCCTGCGCCGACTTCTCGCCGCCGCCTGTCATGTAGTAGCCGAGCTGCTCCTCGCCCACCGAGCCCCCTTCGAACTCCGCCACGACGCGTCCCTCATACATCACGAGGATGCGATCCGACAGTGACAACACCTCTTCGAGTTCCATGCTCACCAGCAAGACGGCCTTGCCGGCGTCACGCTCGGCGAGGATCCGACGATGGACGAACTCGATGGCGCCCACGTCAAGGCCTCGCGTGGGCTGTGCAGCGATCAACAGCTCCGGGTTGCGCCCGAGCTCGCGCGCGAGGACCAGCTTCTGCTGATTGCCACCCGACAGGTTCGCGGCAGCGACACTCGCGTTGGGTGTCCGGACGTCGTAGTCAGCGATACGCTCGCGTGCGACCCTGTCCATCGCGGCGCGGTCGAGGATGCCGCGCTTGGAGAACTGCGGCGCGTGCTGGTCGCCCAGCATGATGTTCTCGATCAGGTCGAAGTCGAGGACAAGGCCCCGCCTGTGCCGATCCGCGGGCACGTGTGACACTCCCGCCTCGATCGTCTTGCGCGGGTCGTCGTGGGTGATGTCTCGGCCTCGGAGCTTGACCGTTCCCGCGATGGGACGCCGTAGCCCTACGATCGCCTCGATGAGCTCGTTCTGGCCGTTGCCGTCTACGCCCGCGATTCCGACGATCTCGCCCTCGTGCACCTTGAGCGACACCCCGCGAAGCGCCTCGAGCTTGCGATCGTCCATGACGCGCAGACCCTCGACGTCGAGCACCACCTCGCCGATGGTGGCAGGCGCCTTCTCCACTCGAAGCACCACGTCGCGCCCGACCATCATGCGTGCGAGGTCCTCCTCGGAGCTGCGTGACGGCGTGGTCTCACCCACGACCCTGCCCGCCCGCATGACCACGATGCGATCCGCGAACGCCATGACCTCGTCGAGCTTGTGGGTGATGATCACCACCGCGAGACCCTGATCGACGAGCTCGCTCACGATCTCGAAGAGCTCCTTGACCTCCTGCGGCGTCAGCACAGCGGTGGGCTCATCGAGGATGAGGATCCGTGCGTCACGGAAGAGCGCCTTGAGGATCTCGACGCGCTGCTGCATTCCCACGGACAGATCCATGACGCGAGCGTCCGGATCGACCTTGAGCCCGTAGCGCGCGGACAGCTCGACAACGCGCGCACGTGCCGCCTTGCGGTCGACGACTCCCCCGGCGCTGACCGGCTCCATGCCGAGAACGATGTTCTCGGTCACCGTGAGCGGTTCCACGAGCATGAAGTGCTGGTGCACCATACCGATACGCAGCGCGATCGCGTCGCGTGGCGCTCGGATGTCGACAACTTCGCCGTCTACGACGATCTCGCCCCCATCAGCGGCAAGCAGGCCGTAGGCGACGTTCATGAGCGTGGACTTCCCCGCTCCGTTCTCGCCCAGAAGCGCAAGAACCTCGCCGGCCGCGACGTCGATCGAGACGTCTTCGTTGGCGAGGACTCCGGGGAATCGTTTCGTGATGTGTCTCAACTCGAGAACGGGAGCACCGCCACTGCCGTGGGCGGACACGTCGCGAGCGGTCTTAGGATCAGCAGGCATCGGTGCTCCTGTCGTGTGACTGTCGCTGTCGAACGGCTCGACGGGCACTCTCGTCCCGCCGAGCCGTTCGTGACAGCTGCGCTCGTACTACTTGCTCTCGGGAACCGTGACGGTGCCGGCCTTGATGTCATCGGTCGCCTTCTGAACGGCGTCCTTGACCTCCTGCGGCATCTTGGACTCCCAGTCGTGATACGGGGCGAGACCCACGCCATCCTCGGCGAGGCCGAAGACCTTGTTCTCGCCGGCCTTGAGGTTGCCGTCGACCTGGGACTTGACGGTGAGGAACACCGCGTTGTCCACGCGCTTGATGGCCGAGGTCAGGATGGTGTCGCCGATACCCTCGATGGTGTTGTACTGGTCGGCGTCGACGCCGATGAACAGCGCCTTGCTGTCCTTGCATGCCTTCGCGGTACCGTTACCGGTCGAACCGGCCGCGGCGAAGATGATGTCGGCGCCACCCTCGATGAGGTTCTTGCCGGCCTCGATACCCTTCTGCTGATCCGTGAAGGTACCGGTGTAGATGCTCTTCACCTCGACGCTGGGATCGACGGACTTGACGCCCGCGATGAAGCCAGCCTCGAACTTCTGGACCGGCGGGATCTCCATGCCGCCCACGAAGCCGACGACCTTCTTGTCGTTGATGCGAGGATCGACGTCCTTCATCGTCGTGAGCTTGCCTGCGACGACGCCCGCAAGGTAGCCGGCCTCCTGCTCCTTGAAGTTCAGACCGATGACGTTGGGGTCGATCGGATCGAAGAAGATATCGATGCCGCCGAACGTGACGTCAGCGAACTGGGGAGCGACCTTCTTCACGGTGTCGGTCATCAGGAAGCCGACCGCGAAGATCGGGTTGTAGCCGGCGGTGGCCAGCTGATTGATGTTGCTCTCGTAGTCCGTGGGCTCCTTGGACTCAAGAACCTTGACCTCGACGCCGAGCTCGCTCTGGGCGCGCTTCAGGCCCTCGTACGACAGGTCGTTGAACGACTTGTCGCCCAGACCACCTACGTCGGTGACCATGGCGGCCTTGACGTCGGTCTTGGGCGCCTCGGCGGGCTTGGTCGGCTCAGCGGCCTTCTTGGCGCAACCCACTGACAGGGCGGCGACCATGCTGGCCGCCAGCAGTACTGCGACGAGCTTTCCCCACTTCGATCTCACAGAGATCTCCCTCCTCTATACATGGGACGGTCTTCTCTATGCATTCTAGACCACATAGTACAAAGAAGTCCGCCCCATTGGCCGGGGTGCCGCCCCACTGGCGGGCACAGTCCTACCGCACCCGCGCGCGCGGGTGCGTCGATAGGTATTCTTCCCGAATATGCCTGCGGTCTACGTGCGTGTAGACCTGAGTCGTGGAAATATCTGCGTGACCAAGCATCTCCTGGAGCGCCCGAAGGTCCGCTCCCCCCTCCAACATATGGGTCGCGAAGGAGTGGCGCAGGGTGTGAGGGTGCAGCCCCTCGAGCCCGACGCGCCCCCCGTACGTGCGAACAAGGGCGAAAACAGACTGTCGCGACAGCCGCGTGCCTCGACCGTTGAGGAACACGGCTGATTCATCCGAGCCGAGCGAGCGGCGCGAGCGCATGAGCCGCCGCCCTGCGCGCAGATAGGCATCGAGCGCAGTACTCGCAACGCCGCCGATGGGCACCAACCGCTCCTTGCTCCCCTTGCCGAACACCCGGATGAAGCCCTCCTCGAGTGCGAGATCGGTCGTGTCGAGCCCGGTGAGCTCACTCACGCGCAGTCCGCACCCGTACAGCACTTCGAGGATCGCTCGGTCGCGCAGACCCACGGGGCCATCAGGGAATGGTTGCGCGAGCATACGGTCGATGTCGGCCACACTCACCACATCCGGGAGACGCTCCGGCACCTTGGGCAACGGGAGGTGAGCGGTGGGGTGATTGGCGGTGATGCCCTCTCGGACAAGGTACTTGTGGAAACCCTTGACCGCGGCCACTTTGCGCTCGACGGAACTGGGGGCCAGGCCGCGTTCCCGTAGCGCGCCGATGAAGGCGGTCACATCCTCGCGCCTCACGTCGTCGATTCCGGGCACACCGCGCGCCTGAAGGAACTCCGCATAGGCGGTCAGGTCGCGGCGGTACGCCGCCAGGGTGTTCGGCGACGCTCCGCGCTCGACGGAGAGGTGACCCAGATACTCATCCACGTAGAGTCTCACGCCTCGATGATAGCGAAAGAGGCCGCCCCACACAGGGGCGGCCTCTGGCTCGTGACCGGTCATGCACAGGGAGACTACGGCTTAGGCTCCTCGGCAGGCAGCTCGACGGCGGGCGTCGCCATCGCGTCGCGCATCTGCGACTTGATCGCACTGACCATCTGCACCTGTTCCTCGGTGACGGGCGCGGGCTTCGCGTCCGTGAGGCCGGTGAGCTTGTCGGTGGCGAGAAGGGTCATGAGCAGGTTGAACGCGTTCGTGTTCGAACCGCCATCCTCACCCTCGCCTCCCATCGACACCACGGTGCTGGGAACGATCGGGACCTTGGAGACCTCGATCGCGGTCGCCAAGCGGCTCATCACTTCCTGGATAAGCTGGAGCTGCGGGCCACCGTACGCCTTGACCTGCTCGTCGATCGCGATGGCCTTACCGATACCCACGCGTGCTTCCTTCTCGGCATCGGCTTCGGCGATGAGCTTGACGCGCAAGGCGTCTGCCTCACCCATGAGCTTGACCTTCTTGGCGTCGGCCTCGGCAAGCAGCTTGACGCGCTCGGCGTCACCACCGGCGAGCGTCTTGACGCGGTCCGCGTCGGCCTTGGCGAGCGTACGGACACGGTCGGCGTCCTGGGCGGCTCGCTGGAGCTCGGCTCGACCGGTGTTCTCCTGGACCTTGATGTTGATCTCTGACTGGGTGAGCATCGTCTGCTGCTCGGCGATCGCCAGCGCTTCTTTGAGCTCGCGCTCCTTGTCGGCGGCGACGCGCTGCTTCTCGAACGTCTCGAGCTTCTCGAACGCGACCTGGCGATCTCGCAGCTGGGTGAGGATCTGCTCGATCTTGTCGTCGCCTTGCGGTGAGCGCGGCGTACCGATCAGCACCTCTTCGAGTTCGAGGTTGTAGTGGTCGAACTTCTCCTTCATATCCACGCTGGACTGCTTCTGGATGTCCGAGCGCTGCTGGATGAGCTCGATGATCGTCTTGGTCTGGCCGATGTTCTTGAAGTACGCCGAGACCATGGGGTCGAGCGTCTGGTTGACGAGCATCTTGATGTCACCGAAGCGCTGGATGACGAGCGGCGCCTTCTTGTAGTCGATGTGGATCACCACCGACAGCGGCAGACGCGGCTCGAACGCATCCTTGGTGATGAGCTCGACCTCTGAGAGGTTCTCGTCGTAGGTGTGCGAACCCACCTCGGTCGCGATCCACTTCAAGATGATGTTGGTGGTGGGCACCATGATGATCGTGCCGGCGTAGGTGTTGAACGCGAACTTGCCCGGCAGCAGCGCCTCGTTCCACACGCCCCGGTTACCCGGAGCCACAAGCTCGCCGTGGCGGTACTCCTCACCGGAGATGTCGGTGCCCTTGGGCCCGATGTAGCTCACGACCACGCCCGCGTAGCCCACGGGTACCACGACCTTGTCGATGAGCTCGACCGTCGCGAACAAGCGGTTGATGAAGTACGTGCCCTCGGTCAGCACCTGGAACTGACGGCCGCGGAAGCCGCCGCCCGCGAGGAACATCTCGGGGTCTTGGAAGTTGTTGTGGTAGTGGGGGTCACCCGGCTTGTCGCCCACAGCCGGGGCGATGATGTCGCCCATCGGCAGCGAGGGTCCGTCATGGACCGTCACGATGCCGGTCTTGTCGTCGTGGCCGCGGATGACCACGGGGTCGAAACCGCCGAGCGAACCCAGATAGCTCGCCATGTTCTGGATGGTGGCGTCCTCGACCGGGTCGCCCATGGGGAGATAGAAGACCTTGCTCTTGGTGATGATGACGAACTGAGCCAGGTTGAACGCGTAGGTACCTTCACGCAGGATCTGGCGCTGGGGACCACGCTGACCCTCGCTCTCGAGGAAGCCGCGCACGTCTTGGAACGCATTGCCCCCCACGACGCGTCCCAACGTCTGCTGTGCCGGCAGCGGCGATCCGTCGCGGGCGAACACGTAGCCGATCTCGCCCTGCGGGATCGTCACGAGCGGCATGACGTGAACGCGATACATCAGCGGCGTGCGGAAGTGCACACCGCCTCGCAGCACGTCAGGCTGGTAGCCGGCCTCGCCCTTGAGAGCGATGATCTGGCTCTTGAGCGAGCCTCGCGGGCTCCACCACTTGGTGACGATGCCCACCCGGTCGCTTCGGATGATGCGAAAGCCCACGAGCCACAACAGGAACGCGAGCACGACCAACGCCAAAGCGACGTAGATCAGAGCTGCGAACGCGGTGCCGAGAAGATCGAACACCGTACCCCCTCCTCAGTGTCGGACATTCTTGTGCCATCCACGCTACGCCTCAGGTCTGACTTCCACAACTCCCCAGTGAGACGAGAACGGCCGCCCCGGAAGGTATCCGAGGCGGCCGCCTGAGAGCGAAGTGCAAAAGGGCTACGCGAGCATGCTGGCGAGCTCCACGTAGTCCAGGCCGTGCGCGTCAGCGACAGGCTTGTAGACGACCTTGCCGTCGAGCACGTTGACGCCCTTGGCGAGCGAAGCGTCGTCGGCGACGGCCTGCTTCCAGCCCTTGTCGGCGATGGCGAGGCCATAGCGCAGGGTGGCGTTGGTCAGCGCGAGCGTCGAGGTGTTGGGCACCGCACCCGGCATGTTGGCGACGCCGTAGTGGAGCACGCCGTCGACGAAGTAGGTGGGATCGGCGTGCGTGGTGGCCTTGGTGGTCTCGATGCAGCCACCCTGGTCGACCGACACGTCGACGACGACAGCGCCCGGCTTCATGGTGGGGAGCATGTCCTTGGTGACGAGCCACGGGGTCTTGGCGCCGGGGAGCAGGACCGAACCGATGATGAGGTCGGCCTGGGTGACGATCTCCTCGATGTTGTGCTTGGACGAGTAGAGGGTGCGCACGCTGTTGCCCCACACCTCGTCGAGGTAGCGGAGGCGGTCGAGGTTGACGTCCATGATCGTGACGTCAGCACCCATGCCCTTGGCGACGTACGCCGCGTTGGTGCCCACGACGCCACCACCCAAGACGACGACCTTGGCGGGAAGCACGCCGGGCACGCCGCCCATCAGGACACCGCGGCCACCGTTGGGCTTCTGGAGGTAGGCGGCGCCCACCTGCGAGGCCATGCGGCCAGCGACCTCGGACATCGGGGCGAGCAGCGGCAGCGAGCGGTTGGGAAGCTCGACGGTCTCGTACGCGATGCACACGGCGCCCGAGGCGATCAGACCCATGGTCTGCTCGTAGTCGGGGGCGAGGTGCAGGTAGGTGTAGAGGATCTGGCCGGGGCGCAGGCGGGCGATCTCGACGGCCTGCGGCTCCTTGACCTTGACGATCATGTCCGCTCGGGCGAAGACCTCATCGGCGGTGTCGAGCATCTCGGCGCCTGCGGCGATGTACTCGGCATCCGGGAACGACGAACCCTCGCCCGCTGCCTTCTCGACCACGACGGTGTGACCGTGGGCGACGAACTCCTTGACGCCAGCCGGGGTCATACCCACGCGGAACTCGTTGTTCTTGATCTCCTTCGGGACTCCGACGATCACGGGAGGACCCCTTTCTTCGCTCGGTTGCTCGTGTCCTACGGCCGACGATGCATCAACTGCACCAATAACCGCATGAATCCTCACACAGTGTAGCGCGGGGGCGGCGGAGTGCAACGCCCAAACTGCATGGTCTGGAAGTTGTATTGCATACTTTTCGGGCTAATCAAGCACGCCGAGGGCTATTCGCGATGCAATCTCCCCCGCAGCGAACGCCGAGGCGAAGAATGCAGGGTCCTCGGCGAAACCGCGACCCATGCTCTTGACCTCCACGCCGCGCAAAGAGGGCGGCGGAGTGCGTCCCGCCGAGGACTCAACGCGCTCGTGGAGGCGCCACACACCCCCGGTTTCGAGGGCCTCGTCTATTGCATCGGAAAATTCCCTTGGAAGGCACGGAATAGACACCTTGGCGGGCGCAAGCGCGATTCTGGCGAGCGCGGCGACCGAGTGATGGCTGACGCCACGGTGCCTCGACCGCTCATCGGCGAACGATATCCGCAGGCAGGCGACGGGTGTTCCCTGAAGCACCGAGACGGCGTTGATCGCCTCGCCCTGGCAGATGCCACCGTGACCGAACGCGGTCGCAGTTCCCACCACGCCGGGTCCGATCGCGACGATCGCGACGTGGGCCCCACCGACATGCTTGGCTGCAAGCAGGCCCGAGTGCAGGTTGACCGCCTCGATCGCGCCGCCGAACGCCTGGCCGCAGGTGACGGTGGTGTCGACAAGCCCCGCTGCAACACTGGCGCGGACCACGTCGGACAGCGGCAGGGCGAGCGCGGCGTCGTCGGTCATGCAGTAGGCGACCCGCAGGTCGGGGTCGGCCTGCTTGATCGCCGCCGCCACGAGCGGCACCTGGCTGTGCAGCCCGCAGCACACGACCGGCATGCCGTCGAGCGAGACGGCCTCACGCATCACCTCGTGGTGGGGTGACTCCTGCGACTCGACGGCCAACACGTCGAGCTGGAGCGGCGTGTAGCGAAGCTTCATGACGTGACCGCCGGACGAATCGTCGAGCACGACGCCGCCAGCGTCACCCGCGCGTGCGACCACGAAGTGCTTTCCGCCCGTCCCCAGCGACAGCTGGACCGCGGTGGTGTTGAGAAGCACCCGTTCCTCGAGCTCGCACTCCCCCGCAAGTCGCAGGTAGTTCACCGCCGAGCCCGACGACCCATCGTCGAGGTCGACGGCCAGCTGTTGGATGCCGTCGGCGATGCCGGTGACGGCACGGACCGTGCCCCAGACGAGACGCATAGGGATTCTCCTAGGCAGACAGGCGGCGCGCCACGGCGACGCACAGCGCGGTGAGCGACTCGAGGTCGGCGACCTCGATCTGCTCGGTCATGCCGTGCACGCCCTCCATGCCGCAGGACAGCGCAAGCGTGGGCACGCCCTGGGCCGCGAGGACGTTCGCGTCGCTGCCGCCACCCGTGGTGAAGGTAGACGACGCGAGCCCGACGTCTGAGCACGCGGATGCCACGAGGGTCACGAGCGGATCGTGCTCGTCGAAGCCGAAGCTCTCGTACTGCAGGTCCCACTCGATCTCAACGGTTCCGCCCGCCGCCGCAGCGGCCTCGCGCATCGTCTTGTCCATGCCCTCGCGCAAGGCCTCGACCCGTGCACGGTCGAGCGAGCGGCACTCGCCGGTGACGTCCACCGTGGCCGCGATGACGTTGGTGGCGGTGCCTCCGTTGACCGACCCCACGTTCGCGGTGGTGATCTCGTCGAGTCGACCGATGGGCAGCTCCGCGATCGCGCGAGCCGCCATGGCGATAGCCGAGATCCCCGCCTCAGGCTGAACCCCTGCGTGCGCCGCACGACCCGTGAACCGGGCGTGGAACACGTAGTGGGTAGGGGCACCGATCACGATGCCGCCCGGCCTGCCGGCGGCGTCGAGCACGAGACACAGGTCACCGAGCGCCGCACCGGGCTCAAGCGCCTTGGCCCCCACGAGGCCCACCTCTTCTTGCACGGTGAAGACGCACCGCACGGTGGGGTACGACCCGCCGTCCTCGACGAGTCGGCGAACGCATTCGATCGCCGCGGCGAGTCCGGCCTTGTCGTCGGCGCCCAAGACCGTGTCGCCCGCGGCGAACACGACACCGTCACGCACCTCGGGCTGCACGCCATGGCACGGCTGCACCACGTCGAGGTGGGCCGAGAGCACGAGCACGCCCTCGGTGGTACCCGGCAGCTCCGCGATCAGGTTGCCGGTGTCGGAGCCGGTGACAGACGCGCTGTCATCGAAGCGCACCGAGCAGCCCGCCTCGGTGAGGACGCGCGCGCAGTACTCGGCACACGCGGCCTCGGCACCGGAGGGACTGTCGATGCGCACGAGATCGAGGAACGTCGCGAGCAGTCGCGCGTCGCGGACCTTGTCCTCGGAGTTCATGTCTAGCCGTTCCGGGAGTTCTTGTACGCCACGGCTGCGCCCACGAAGTCGCGGAACAGCGGCGCCGGGCGGGTGGGACGGCTCTTGAACTCAGGATGGCCCTGATTGCCGAGGAACCACGGATGGTCCGGCAGCTCGACCATCTCGACGAGCTTGTCGTCGGGGCTCAGCCCGCTGATGATCAGGCCCGCGTCCACCAACTGCTGGCGGTAGGCGTTGTTGACCTCGTAGCGGTGGCGATGGCGCTCGTAGATGACCTCTTCGCCGTACGCGTCCCAGCCCTTCGTGCCCGGCGTGACCTTGCACGGATAGGCACCCAGGCGCATGGTGCCGCCCATGTCGGCCACACCCTGCTGATCGCGCATCAGGTCGATGACGGGGTGCTCGGTGACCGGGTCGAACTCAGCCGAGTTCGCCCCCTCGAGCCCCGCGACGTGTCGCGCGAACTCGGCGACGGCCACCTGCATACCCAGACAGATGCCGAAGTACGGCACTTTGTTCTCACGAGCGTACTTGGCGGCGCGGATCTTGCCCTCGACGCCGCGGATGCCAAAGCCGCCGGGCACGAGGATGCCGTCGAACGCCGCGAAGGTCGACGCGATCTCCTCGGGCGTGAGCGACTCGGCGTCCACCCAGTCGATGCGCACCTTGTGGTCGTGGAAGATGCCCGCGTGGTCGAGGGCCTCGGTGACCGAGAGGTAGGCGTCGGGAAGCTGAACGTACTTGCCCACGAGCGCGATGTTGACCTCATCAGGCAGTGCTGCCGAATGCGCGCAGAACGCCTCCCACTCCGCCATGTCAGGCTCGCCGGCCTCAAGGCCCAGTCGCTCCATGACCATGGTGTCGAGGCGCTGCTCGCGCAGGCGCATGGGAACCTCGTAGATCGAACGCGCGTCCTGGGCGCTCACCACGGCCTCGGGCTCGACGTCACAGAACAGCGCGATCTTGCGGCGGATGCCGGCGTCGATGGCACGGTCCGAGCGGCACACGATGAAGTCGGGCTGGATACCGATCGAGCGCAGCTCCTTGACGGAGTGCTGCGTGGGCTTGGTCTTGAGCTCGGACGAGGCGCCGATCCAGGGCACCAGCGACACGTGGATGTAGCACACGTTGTCGCGGCCCTTGTCCTTCTTGAGCTGGCGGATCGCCTCCATGAACGGCAGCGACTCGATGTCGCCTACGGTACCGCCCACCTCGGTGATGATCACGTCGGGCTGGGTCTGCTCGGCGAGGCGGTTGACCCGCTCCTTGATGTCGTTGGTGACGTGCGGGATGACCTGGACCGTGCCGCCAAGGAAGTCGCCTCTGCGCTCCTTGCTGATCAGGTTCTGGTAGATCGAGCCCGCCGTGACGTTGCAGTCGCGCGAGAGCGACTCGTCGATGAAGCGCTCGTAGTGTCCGAGGTCGAGGTCGGTCTCTCCCCCGTCGTCGGTCACGAAGACCTCACCGTGCTGGAAGGGACTCATCGTACCGGGGTCGACGTTGAGGTACGGGTCGAGCTTCTGAATGGTCACCTTCAACCCGCGCGACTTGAGCAGGCGGCCCAACGATGCGGCCGTGATGCCCTTGCCGAGCGAGGAGACGACGCCACCGGTGACGAAGATGTGCTTGGCCATATGCCCCTGACTCCTTGTGAACGAACGCTGATCACTCCCGAGTGATTCTACTCGGGGTTGCCATCCGATTGACCACTTGATTTCGCCGAATCCACTTCCACAGGGATTCTGCCCAATGAATCGACCCACTTGAGCGCAGGTGTCGATTCGATCACACGAGAATACGAGAACCGCTCAGAAGCGGCGTTGAGCGCAAGCATGAGCGCGAGATACGCCACGAGCCCCCACGCGGGCATACCTGCGACGATGAACAGTCCCGTGACCGCTCCCATGGGGTTGGCCCCGGCGTCGCCGAGCATACCCAGCTCACCCAGGTCGTAGCGCCACACCGCCACGACGGGGCCGATGAGGAACATGAGGAGCGCGGCGGCCTGAAGGGCGATCTGAGGCGACGTGATCCCCATCGCCGAGCCCCATGCGCCACCCGCCAGACCCAGACACACCGACACGACACCGAGACACGCCAGCAGCCCATACGCCTTGAGCGCGCGCCCGGGACGCAGGTCGGTGAGGTTCACGAAGTTGGAGGTGAGCGCGATGGCGGCGCCGGCAGCCACCACGAGCACCGGGTGCAACGGTCCCTGCGGCAGCGACTCGCCTGCATACCCCCACGGCGCGACGTCGCCGACGATCCACGCAACCACGAGCGAGGCCAGCCCGATGCCGATGAGCTTGAGGCCGCCGGTCGTGAGCCGCCCGCGCAGCATCGCCTTGATATGGCCTTTGAAGCCCCTCGCGCTCGCGTCGCCATACGCGTCGTCGATCACGCCCAGAGCGAACGCCACGAGCGCCAGCGGGCCCGCAAGGGTGAGGATGGGCAGGATGCTCTGGGAGGCCCCGTCACCCGTGAGAACCGACGGTGCCACTCCCCCGACGATCGCGCACCCGGCCCACACGAGCCACACGATGCCGAGACCGTAGAAGAGCTCCCGACCGCGGAAGTTGACGGCCCTCGCGCGTTCAGACGCGGCAAGTGATGGCGTCAGCATCCTCACGAAGACCCACGGGACGACGATTCCAAGCACCAGCGCCGTGCCGAGCACACCTGCGACGGCGGACATGCTCACCGCTCATCGCCCCCGGTAGTCTCGTGCGATCCGCTGCTCTCGGGACTCACGAGGCGCGACAACATGAGCCACACGATCGCGACACCCACGTAGAACACCTCGAGCGCGGGGATGACGATGCCCGAGTCCTCGCTGAAGTAGGCGACGAGTCCCGCGACGAGCGAGACGGTAATGGCGTCGGCGAAGTCCGGGTTCTCGTGCAGCGTCTCGGCGAAGTCGCCTTGCGGGCGCCACCGCATGAAGCCCAGGAACGCGAGTGTCGCGATCAGGATGTAGGCCCAGTTGGTGTGCGTCAGCACGCGCATGTTCGTCTCGGCCTTGCGCGCGACGATGTTCCACAGCTCGATGAGCCCACCTTGCTCGGCTGACGAGATCGCACGACCCAGGTGGGTCTGGGGTCCGCCGCCGAACATGTCGATCGCCGCGAAAGCCGCAATCACGCCGACCACCGCGACCATCAGCCACAAGACGGTGCGCACCGACACGTGATGCCCGTTCATGAGCACCCAGGCGAGCCCGAAGCCGATGACGCCCCATACAGCGACACCGATGTTGGCGCCGAACATGGGGGCGGCCGCCGTGCCGATCACGATGATGCCGAGTATGGGCAGGCCGATTCGTTTGCCCCACTTCACCGCGGGAGCGTCGGGCCACTGGTCGAACAGCAGCGCGACGCCCACGATCGACGATCCGAAGAGCATGGCAGCCGCCTCGTTGCCGATGCCGTAGAAACGGGCTGCGAGCAACGGCGAGTAGCCGAAGGAGTTGGTGAACGACGCGGGCGCACCCAGCCACTGGTCGACGAGGATGACGAGTGACGTCAGCAGCGACAGGGCGGCCACCGGTACCCGCAGCGGTGCCTTCCAGAACAACACCAGCGCAAGGGCGAACACGCCAAGCGCGGTCAGCAGCAGCGCAGATACCGCTTCGACCGATGTCGACGGCCAGCGCGCCCACGAGAACATGAGCCAGCTGGACAGCGGCACGGTCATCACGGCGAGCAACGCGACCCGCAGCCCCACGGTCCACCACTTCACCACGCGGGCCGACCAATGCTTCGCTCGCACGAGAACCACGGCGCCCAACAGCAGCGCGATGACGGTGAAGACGACGAAGGTGTTGACCACGCCCGGCTTGGCCGCGTCGACGGCGATGGCGGTGCGATTCATCTCCTGAAGCCTGACGATGCGGGACTCGAGCGGCGCGGACGCGGGCACGACTTCGATCGGATTGCCGAGCACCTGCACCGGGCGCTCCAGACCCAACGCCTCGATGACCGTCGCGGTCACGTCGAGGTTGGTGACGAGCCCCTCGCGCTGTGTGGAGTTCGAGGTGACGTAGCCCTTCCAACCCCTGCCGGAGACGACGATCGGGCCGAAGCCCTCGGGGCGACCTGCGACCTCGTCGCCGGTGGACTGCGACACGACCATGACCACGCCGTCGTCGAAGTGCTCCGACGCCATGCGCACGACCTCGTCAAGGGTGGTGAGCGCGTGAAGGCGCTGCTCACGCGCGATCTCTGTCGTCACCTGCGGCTCGAACTTCGTGGCGCGGTAAGCGTCTCCCGCGTCGAGCACCACGAACGCCGGCTTGCCGGTGGTCGCAGTCTCCTTGTCGACGTTTCTCACCATACGCTCGAAGAACGTGAGGTCGGTCTCGATGCCAAAGGGTGCGTTGGGCTCGGCGCGAAGCAGTCGCGTCGACACGTCGCCGAGCGCGACCAGTCCGTCGGAGTTCATCGCTGCGAGCGCGGCCGGGCGTACCTTGCGCTGCTCGCCGGTCGAGTACCCCACGTCGGCGTTGCCGATGGCCGCGGTCTGACCGCTCGCACTCTCGACCACCGAGCCCAGGGTGCCCAGCGCCACCTCGAACGAGCGCTCGTTGTTGAGCCGCTGCGTCATCGGCATGCCCAGGAACACGATCCTGTTCGCACCCACCTGATCGCCGGTGGTGCGCCGGAACGCCTCGGCAGCGGTACCCACCTCGTAGCGCTCGGTCACCTCGTAGGCGGCCTGAGCGTTGAACGACGGAACGGCCCATGAGCCCGCCGAGATGGTCAATGCGCCCTCGAGCGGCGACTGCGGCTCACCCGGCTCACGCGTCCGGCTGCGAGCGTTGATGTCGCCGATCGCGCCGGTCTGGGCGAGTCGCCAGATCGTGGGCGTGGACGTAGGGGTCACGTCATCCCAGGTCAGGTACGGAGCCAGCACGATCACCACGCGCCGCGTCTGCGGCTGGGCGTAGGCGACGGGGGTCGGCAGCACGGCCGCTGCCAGAGCGGCGACAAGCGCGAGTGTGGAAAGGATTCGTCTCATGCGCTCCCATGATAGCCGAAGCACCGTAGCGCGGCGGTGACGGCGCGGTGACGGCACTCGCCCACCCGAGAAGCCGCGCACCCTGCTCGGGTACACTGGTGCCACTTCACCGCGCCTGTATCGTGCGGCCACCTGTTTCCGACGCCGAGGGGACCTCCCATCAGCAAGCCGTCCATCGCCCGCTCGACCGCCCTGATGTCGACCGCTACCACGCTGTCGCGCGTCACGGGCTTCGTGCGCATGTGGGCGACCGCGCTCGCACTGGGCGCGAGCGGCCTCATGTCGTCGTACAGCATCGCGAACAACATCCCCAACATGGTCTTCGAGCTCGTGGCGGGGGGCATCCTGTCGTCACTGTTCATCCCGACGTTCATGGAGATCACCGCCGAGCGGACCGAGGAGGACGCCTGGCGGTTCGCGAGCCACGTCTTCAACCTGTTCGTGCTCATCTTGGGCGTGGTCGCGGTGGTGGGCACCTTGTTCCCGGCACCATTCATCTGGACGCAGACGTTCCGGCTCCCCGAAGGCTCGTCTGAGCAGGTACGCACCGCCGCCGAGTTCTTCTTCCGCTTCTTCGCGATCCAAGTGGTGGTCTACGGCGGCGGCATGGTGATCCAGGGCCTGCTCAACGCCCAGCGCAAGTACCTGTGGACCTCGCTCGGTCCCGTGTTCAACAACCTCGTCGTGATCGCCACCATGCTGGCGTTCGCGGCGATGCCCACGAGCCCCACGGCGATGATCCTGCTCGCGGTGGGTACGACGATGGGCGTCGTCACCATGTTCGCCGTCATGATCCCCTCGCTCATGCAAGGCGGCATCCGCTACTACCGCGAGCTCGGGCTCCACGACCCGGCGGTGCGCCGGATGCTCAAGCTCGCCGTACCTGCAGTGATCTATGTGGTGACGAACCTCGTTGCGGTGTCGTTTCGCAACGCGTCGGCGCTCGCCGCGGCCAGCAACGGTCCCGCCATCCTGATGTTCGCGTGGACGTTCTACCAGCTGCCCTATGGCATCTTGGCCGTGGCCCTCGCGACCGCGGTGTTCACCGAGCTCTCGGACGCGGCCGGCAAGAAGGACATGGCCTCGCTGCGTACCCACTTCAGCCGTGGCCTGCGCGCCACCATCGCGCTCATGATGCCGGCTGCCGCGTTGCTGTTCGCGCTCGCCGAGCCGCTGGTGTCGCTCTATCGCGTGGGCGCCTTCAAGGCATCCGACGTCCCCGACGTCGCCTCGGCTCTCAGGCTGTGGGCACTGGGCCTGATCTTCTTCGCCTCGATGATGTTCGTGCTGCGCACCTTCTACTCGCTCAAGGACACCCGCACGCCGATGCTTGCGAACCTCGTGCTCACGCCCATCCAGATAGGCGGCTACGTCATCTTGTCCACGGGCATCGCGGGATGGGCAGGACTCGGCGTCAACGGTATTCCGGTCGCCGACGGAATCTTCTACCTTCTGCTTTTCGTCGCCCTGGCGACACTGCTGCGATCGCGCATCGGCGGCTACGATGTCGCGGGGGTCGCATCGACCTTCGTGCGCATGTCCTTCGCGAGTGTCGTGGGCGGAGCCGCCGCCTGGGCAGTCGCCGGGCTACTCGCACCGTCGGTACCGGGATTCGGTCCTGCGCTCGTACAGGTGACCGTAGGCGGGATCGTGGGTCTCGTCATCGCCTTTGGAGCCGGCCGACTCCTGCGCGTCGAGGAGATCGGCATCGCGACCGCACTCGTGGGACGCGTCTTCGGACGCCTGACTCGACGCATCCGGAAGGACTCTTAGTGGATATCGCCGTACTGATCCCCGCCCACGATGAGGCAGAGCGCATCGACGCCACCGTCCGAGCGGCCCGCGCCATCCAAGGCGTGACGCGCGTCGTGGTCGTTGACGACGCCTCTGAAGACGACACCGCCCAGATCGCCGAGGAGGCTGGCGCCAAGGTCGTCCGTCTCTGGAGCAACGTGGGCAAGGGTGCGGCCCTGGAGGCCGGAGCGATGCGCGTGGAGAACGCCGATATCGTGCTCCTGCTCGACGCCGACCTAGCCGACACCGCCGATCAGGGAGCGCTCCTGCTCGCCCCGGTGCTCGCCGGCGAGGCCGACATGTCGGTGGCCGGATTCCCGCGCCCTGCGGGCAAGGCGGGCTTCGGCCTGGTGAAGGGGCTCGCGCGCTGGGCGATCCGCACGATGGGCTCAGGCTTCGTCGCCGACGCCCCCCTCTCCGGGCAGCGTGCGCTGACACGCGAGTGCCTGGAGGTCGTGCGCCCGTTCGCTACCGGCTACGGCGTGGAGGTCGCCTTGTCGGTGAGGGCCCTTCGCAAGGGACTGCGCATCGTCGAGGTACCCACCACGATGACACACGCCGCCACCGGGCGTGACCTCAAGGGGTTCGTGCACCGCGGACGACAGTTCGTCCACGTCGCGCTCGCCGTGATCGCGCTCGCGTTCGAACGCCGCTAGCTACTTCTCGGGCACTGCGGGAAACGGTGCCTCGACGCCGTCGCCGACGCCGTAGTAGCCCGACTTCGCGCCCGTGAGCAGCGCGACCAGCGTATAGTCCCCCACCGGGCTTCCCAGCGTGTCGAACGCGGCGAGGCCACGTTCATCTGCCGAAGCGGCCACGCCGGTGTCGCGTGACAGCGTCTGTGCGCCCATCGCCACGACATCGTTGGCCGACATCGCCGAAGCGATCGCGAGGGCCACGGGATCCGCACTCGTGCCGATCGACGCGATGTCCACGAGACCCGCTACCGCCACGCCCGGGTCGAGACCCTTCACGCTGATGGCGCCTGCCTCGACCAGCGCATCGGTGACCGGACGCTGCTGAGCCGGTGCGCTCCACTCGGCCGCGAGCGAGGCGGCGACACTCGACACGAGCTCTGTGGTCTTCGCATCACCTGACGCGACCAACGAGCGCAGTCCCTCATCGTCGAGGCCGAGGTCGGACTTCAACATGGTCACCGTGACCACCGCTCCGCCGGCGGACTTGATCGCGTCTTGTGCCGCACCAAGCCCGTCGTTGCGCCCTGAGCCCGTCAGCACCACGATGGTCTTGCCCACGAGACGATCCGCCGACCAGGCCTCGGTCATCGCGGCCGAGTGAGCCGACAGCAGCTCGTTGCTCGCGGACAGGTCGTCGTTCTCCGTCCTCAGGTCCTTGAACTCCTTGCGCAGCCCCTCGACAAGAGCGCCTTGCTGACGATCGACGGTGCCTCGCTGCACGACAAGACCACCGAGGATGAGACCCAGCGCAAGCGCGAGGAACACTGCGACGAGCGAGGCGATGTGGTAGCGGAGGTTGTACATACCGATTCCCTTCGGGCTAGAAGCCCAGTGAAGCGCGGACGCTGAGAATGATGAGCTCGAGGAACTCGCGAACCATCGGAGAGATGAGGAGCACCGCGGTCACGACCGCAAGGGCAGCGCCGACGAGCATCATCAGATGGGACGGGCCCACGGTTGCGCGGTAGAGCTTGTTCACGCCTTTGGCGTCGACGAGCTTGGGGCCGACCTTGAGGCGAACCAGGAACGTGGACGCCATACCCTTGCGGCCCTTGTCGAGGTACTCGACCAGGTTTGCGTGCGTGCCCAAGGCCACGATGAGGTCCGCCCCGGACTCCCACGCCAGCAGAAGCGCGAGGTCCTCGCTCGTTGCGGTGAGCGGCCAAGTGTGTGCGCCCTGCGCGACACCCAACTGCTCGAGCCGCTCCATGCCGGGCGCGCGACCATCGGCGTACGCATGAACGATCAGCTCCGCACCGCTCTTGAGCGCCTCGTCGGTCACCGAGTCCATGTCGCCCACGATGATGTCGGGCTTGAAGCCCACCTCCATGATCGCGTCAGCGCCGCCGTCGACACCTACGAGAACCGGGCGGAACTCACGGATGTAGGGAGTGAGGGCGACGAGGTCGTCTTTGAAGTCGTAGCCCCGCACCACCACCAGCACGTGACGTCCGTGGATATCGGTCGTGACGGATGGCACCCAGGTCTCGTCGGTGAGGATCGCACGCTCGCGCTCAAGGTACTCGATGGTGTTGCGGGCGAACCTGTCGAGCTGCTCGCCGAGGCCCGCCTTCGCAGCCTCCATCTTGTCCTCGACCGACTTGACCGACAGACGAGTTCCGCGGGCGCACACGACACCGTTGCGAAGGATCTCGTCGCCTACGACCTCTATCGACTCGCCCTCTTTGATGCAGTCGAAGATCTCGGGGCCGACCTGGTCGACCAGGGTCACTCCCCCACGCGTGAGCAACAGCGGCCCGACGTTGGGATAGGCCCCCGATATCGACGGCGCCGCGTTCACGACGACCTCGACCCCGGTAGCGAGCAGCGCCTCGGCGCTGACCCGGTCCATATCGATGTGGTCGATGACGGCCACATCTTCGGAACCGAGACGCTTCACGAGGTCTTTGGTGCGCTTATCCAGCTTGGCGATGCCCTGGTGACGCATACTGCTCCCGGGTCGGATGTGCGTGCTCGATCGGGCGATACCCGGCTCACGCCTGCGGCGTATCCTACCACGACGCCCCGCCCGCCCGACCCGCCGTGGCAAGGGACCGTCAGAGTGCTGTTACCGCATCACGTGCGGCGGAAACCAGCTCCCGCGCATGAGCGCGGCTCGCCTCTGAGTCGCTGCCCGACAACATGCGGGCGACCTCAGCCAGGCGCTCATCACCGCTGACGACAGAGACGTCCGTCGAAGCTTGGTCACCTACCACGGTCTTTCTCACGACCAAGTGTGCATCGGCGAACACAGCGACCTGGGCGAGGTGGGTCACCACGATCACTTGATGTGTGCGAGCGAGCTCGGCCAGGCGCCGTCCCACCGACGATGCGGTCGCACCTCCGATGCCGGCGTCGATCTCGTCGAACACCAGAGTCTCCACGTCGTCGGCCGCTCCCAGCGTACCCTTGAGCGCCAGCATCACTCGCGAGAGCTCGCCACCCGACGCGATGCGGGCGAGCGGCCTGGCAGGCTGTGCCGCGGCGGGCGCATAGAGGAACTCGACTCGCGACGGACCAGCTGAGTTCCATGCGTCGAAGTCGAGCTCGACGAAGCTGACCTCGAACCGCGCACCCTCCATGGCGAGGTCGGCGGTGGCGCCCTGCAAGGCCCCGACGAACCCGGGTGCGGCTGCGACGCGTGCGGCGTCAAGTTCTCGAGCCGCGTCCCGAAGTCGTGTCTCGCTTTCGGCAAGCGCCGCCGTGCGACTGTTCAGCTCGTCTTCACCGGTCTCCAGCGCACCGAGTGACTGCGCGATCTCATCTCGTCGGGCGAGCACGGCATCGAGGGTGGGGCCATGCTTGCGCATCAGCCCTGTGAGCTCCGAGAGCCGGCTCTGGACAGCGTCCATCGCGGCAGGGTCGTGCTCAACGGAGTCACGATACGCTCGCGCTGCGGCGCCTACGTCGTCCACGAGCGCATAGACCTCGGCGAGCCTGTCACCGATCGCGTCCAGGCCCGGGTCGATCCCGGTCACGCGCGACAGCGCCGCTTGGGCCTGTGCCACATGGTCGGATGCCCCACCTTCGCCACGCAGGAGACGGGCAGCCTCCGACGCCGCGGCGCTCAGCCTCTCGGCGTGCACAAGCGCGGGAAGCCGTGCCTCGAGGGCCGCGTCCTCACCCTCTTGCGGATCCACCTTGGCGATCTCATCTGCGACGAATCGCAGGTAGTCAGCGTCGTGGGCCGCCTGGTCGAGCTGAGCGCGATACTCCGCAAGACGCTCACGGGCGTCTCGGAAGGAGGCGAGCGCGTCACGATAGTCAGCGCTCAGCGCGCTCACGCGCACCCCCGCCCATGCATCCAGGTACTGCACGTGAGAGGCGGGGCTGAGCAGCGCCTGGTGCTCGTGTTGACCGTGAAGGTCGACCAGGGGGCCGACTCGCTGGGCAAGCGTGCCGACGGTTGCCATCTCGCCATCGAGCACGCATCGGCTGCGGCCATCAGCTGACACGCGCCTCTTCACGACCATCTCGGTACCCTCAGACCGGAATCGGCCCTCCACGAGCGCCTCGGCCGCCCCGGCACGCACCGACGCCGAGTCGGCCCTCTCGCCGAGCAGCAACTTGAGCGCGCCCAACAGCGCCGTCTTGCCGGCGCCGGTCTCGCCCGTCAGCACGGTCATCCCGGGACCGAACTCGAGCCATGACTCCTCGATGAGCGCGAGGTCGCGTACGTGGATCTCCTCGAGCATCCCTAGCCCCCGAAGAACTCCGACGCCACGGTCTCGTAGAAGTCGCGCCCACCCAGCTTCACGAGCGACACGTCGTGTGGGCTGCGCGTGACGGTGACGCGCTCGATGGCGCGCCGGCACGGTCGCACGTCACCGTCGACGATGAGGCAGGCATCCGCGCGTGTGGGCTCAGGCAGCGTGATCTCGACGGTGTCCGATGGTCCTGTCACGATCGCGCGGGCCTGCAACGTGTGGGCCGCCACCGGAACGACCACCATCCCGCCGAACTGAGGCGACACGATGGGGCCGCCCGCCGACAGCGCGTACGCCGTCGATCCGGTCGCGGTCGCGACCACGAGCCCGTCTGCGCGCATCCGCGACACCGAGTGTCCGTCGATACCAAGCTCGAAGCCCACCACCCGGCCTGACGCCCCGCGCGACAGCACCACCTCGTTGAGCGCGCGGTAGCTACCCACCACGCGGCCGTCCATCACAACCTCGGCGGACAAGGTGGTCCGGCGCTCGATCGTGGCATCGCCGGCAAGCGCCGCCTCGACCGCGTCGCGCATGGTCTCGGCACGCGCACCGCTCAAGAAGCCGAGCCGCCCGTACTTGACGCCCAGCACCGGCGCCTCGACCGGTCCCAGCAGATGGACCGCCTTGAGGATGGTTCCGTCGCCACCCAGAGCCACCACGAGCGACGGCTCACCCAGGTCCGCAGCGGTGACCGCGCATGCGCCCAGTCCGCTCTCCGCGGCGTCGGATGCCTCCAGCACGGGCTCAAGCCCACGCGCCGAGCACCACGCGACCAGCTCCGAAGCGGCAGCTACCGCCTCGGCGTTCGCCGTGTTGGGCACGATGAGTACGCGCATGCCTATCCTCCCAGTGCCTGATGGGCGGCCTCGACCACGCTGAGCGCGGTCGCCGACGTGGGCTCTCCGCCCCGAGCGGCCCATATCCAGAACTCGATGTTGCCCTCGGGACCCTTGATGGGCGAAAAGCTCAGTCCTCTCACGGTGAGTCCCATCTCCGCCGCCGCATCGACCGCGGACTGCAGGGCGTCGACGTGCGCGCCCGCATCCTTGACCACACCCCGTTTTCCCACGCGCCCCTTACCAACTTCGAACTGGGGCTTTACCAGCGCGACGAGATCCGAGCCTTCCCCCATGAGCGCGACCAGGTGCGGAAGCACGGTCTTGAGCGATATGAACGAGACGTCGGTCACCACCAGATCGAACGGGGCGCCCAACTCCTCCGGGATCGCCGTGCGGATGTTGGTCCGCTCGTAGACCGTGACGCGCTCATCGGTGCGCAGGCTCCATGCGAGCTGACCATAGCCCACGTCAACGGCCACCACGCTTGCAGCGCCCGACTGGAGCACGCAGTCGGTGAACCCTCCGGTGCTCGCACCGACGTCGACCACCCTGCGCCCGGCAATCGGCACCTCGAACACTTCGAGCGCCCCGGCGAGCTTGTCGCCGCCACGAGACACGAAGCGGCGGCGCTCGGCGACCTCGATCACGGCGTCCTCGGCCACCATCTCACCGGCCTTGCGGACCACCTCGCCCCTGACCCTGACCTCGCCTGCCAGCACGGCGGCGCGCGCCTGCTCCCGAGAAGGGAACAGGCCTCTATCAACGAGCGTTGCGTCGATGCGGCGCTTGGTCATCGGTCCTCGCGTCCGTCGCAGTGACTTCGGGGTGACGTGAGACGGGGGGAAGATCACGCAACCGACCGGCGACGGCACCAGCCACCGCTTCGGGCGTCAGCCCCACATCCGAAAGAAGACGCGCCATGGCGCCGTGAGTGACGAAGCAGTCCGGGACCGCGAGACGCAGCACCGGCATCTCGATTCCAAGGTCGGTGAGCGCCTCACACACAGCGCTGCCGTAGCCGCCGATACCCGTGTTCTCCTCCACCGTCACGATGAGCCGATGCGTCCGAGCCGCGGCCGACACCGCCTCGAGATCGAGCGGCTTGACCCATCGCGCGTTCACAACACTGGCCGCTATGCCTTGTTCGGCGAGCAGCGCAGCAGCGCCCTCCGCGACCGCGACCATCCGACCGACCGCCATCAAGGCGACGTCGGAGCCCTCGGAACGCACCTCGGCCTTGCCGGGTTCCCAGATCTCGCGTTCACGCGGCTGCAAACCCCGGCCCGAGCCTCGCGGATAGCGGATCGCGACGGGACCGTCAGCCGCAAGCGCTGTGTGCAAGGCATCGGCGAGCTCGTTCTCATCGGCCGGCGCGAGCACACTCATGTTGGGAATGGAGCGCAGATAGGTCAGGTCGAACACACCGTGGTGCGTGGGCCCGTCCTCCCCCACCAGTCCGGCGCGGTCGAGACAGAACACCACGTGCAGGTTCTGCAACGCGACGTCCATGATCAACTGGTCGTAGGCGCGCTGCATGAACGTCGAGTAGACGGCAACCACGGGCACGCGGCCGCCCAGCGCCATGCCGGCGGCAAGTCCCACCGCGTGCTCCTCGGCGATACCCACGTCGTAGAGGCGGTGAGGGAACTTCTCGGCGAACTTGTCGAGCCCCGTGCCTGACGGCATCGCGGCGGTGATGGCCACGATGCGCTCATCGACCTCGGCCTCGGCGATCAGTGCGCGGGAGAACGCCTCGGTGTAGCTGATCGCGCCGCCGGAGCCGTTTGCCTTGCCGGTCTCCACCGAGAACGGACCGATACCGTGGAATGCATCCGGCTTGCGCTCCGCATGCTCGTAGCCCGCGCCCTTGCGCGTCACGGCGTGGATGATCACAGGGCCGTCGACTGTCCGGGCACGCGCCACGGCGGTCTCCACCTGCTCGACATCGTGTCCGTCGATGGGGCCCACGTACTTGAGACCCAGCTCCTCGAAGAGCATGCCGGGCTTGAGGAGCAGCTGCTTGAACGACTCCTTGACCGCCTCGCCGGCGTCGACCATTCCCTTGCCAAGCGACGTGGTGGCCAGTCGCGACTCCACACCGTCGCGCAGGCGCTGGTAGCGCGGATCGAGACGGACGCGGGCGAGGTAGCTCGCCAGCGCGCCCACGTTCTCTGAGATCGACATCTCGTTGTCGTTGAGCACGATCACGATGCGCGTGCCCAGGTGACCGATGTGGTTGAGCGCCTCGAACGCCATGCCGCCCGTCATCGATCCGTCGCCGATGACGACCAACACGGTCTCGTCGCCGCCACGCGCGTCGCGCGCGAGAGCCATGCCGAGTCCCACCGACAGCGAGTCTGAAGCGTGCCCCGCGTCGAAGCTGTCGTAGGGCGACTCGCTACGCTTGGGGAAGCCGCACACCCCGCCGTACTGTCGCAAAGTGCCGAAGCGCTCCCTGCGGCCGGTGAGCAGCTTGTGAACGTAGCTCTGGTGACCCACGTCGAAGATGATGCGGTCGCCGGGGCACTCGAGCGCCCGATGGATACCCAAGGTGAGCTCCACGACGCCCAGATTGGGAGCGAGGTGGCCGCCGGTGGCCGAGACGGTCTCGATGAGCTCTGACCTGATCTCAGCAGCGAGGGTCTCGAGCTGCTCGGCGTCGAGGGCCTTCACGTCGCACGGGGCGTCGATTCTGTCGAGGATACGCTCGGGATCCACGCTCGCGGTCATCTCCGTCGGTCTATGCGCTGTGGGCGGTTCCACTCATGAGCATAGTATGCCCGCCCGGCGCATCGTCAGCGAATCGGCACGCCGTCACCGGCGTGTTGAAAGTCACTCGCCGTCTGCGGCGACGTTCTCGTCCGTGGACTCCGCCTCGGTCTCCGCATCCCCCGCAGGCGCATCGGCCGCTGCATCCTGCGCGACCGAGCCAGTGGGTGCATCCTGCGCATCCGCGCCATCATCGATCGCGTCCTGGCCGGCCTCGGTATCGTCGGACTCGGACGCAGGCGGGGCACCCGCAGCATCCCAGTCGGCGTGATCGATCAGCTCGGTGCACTGGTTCGCGAGGCGGACGCCCTCTTCGAGCAAGTCAAGACTCTTCTCGAGCGAGGTCTCCTTCTTGCGGACCTGGGAGACGATGTCTTCGAGGCGCGCACGAGTGCTCGCGAAGCTATAGGACTCCTCCGGCATACGGACTCACTCCTCACCGCGGTGTTGCTCGGCGACCTTGCCGAGAACCCCGTTCACGAACTTCGATGAATCCTCGCCACCGTAGACCTTGGCGAGCTCGACGGCCTCGTTGATCGCGACGCTCGCCGGCGTGTCCGCCGAGTACAGCAGCTCGAAGACGGCGATACGAAGGATGTTGCGATCCACGAGCGGCATGCGGATGACGGACCAGTGCTCGGAGATGGCGCCGATGGTCTCGTCGATCTCCGTGATGTGCGACTCAGTGCCAAGGGCAAGCTCGCGGCAGAAGTCATCCGGCTCGCCGTCTTCGGTCGAGTAGCTACCGTCGGCAAGGATGCGGTCCACGCTCAGACCGGTGACCTCGCGCTGGTACAGCATCTGAAGCGCCAGCAGGCGCGACTTGTGACGATCTGATCTCGGCATGGCTACTCGGCGAACACGAGGCCGTCGACGAACACGTCCACACCGGCCACTTCGACGCCGACCTGGCTCGCGAGCGCGTCGACCACCGCGGTCTGCACGGCAGCAGCGACCTCGCGCAGCTTGGAGCCGTAGACCACCTGGACGTGCACGGTCGCGCTGACCGCGCCGTCCTCGGCTACGGAGACATCGACGGCACGTCCGGTCCCCTTGCGGGCACCCTTCTGCACCAGTCCGGCGATGCCAGACGAGCCCACGCTGGACACGCCTTCGACGCCTTCAGCGGCAATGGTCACGATGGTATCGAGGACCCCGGGTGCAACACCCAGTCCCTCGAGGCGAATCTCATCCGACATATCTTCTCTCCTGTGGAGGCGTACCTTACAGGTCGCTCATCTCCGTCTCGACGAAGTCAGTATAGACCTCGCCGCGGCGGAAGGCGGGGATGTCGAGCACCCTCAGGTGGAACGGGATCGTGGTCGGGATGCCGGCCACGATGAACTCGTCGAGAGCGCGCTGGCCACGAGCGATGGCCTCTTCGCGGGTCTCGCCCCACACGACCAGCTTGGCAAGCAACGAGTCGTAGGTGGGCGGCACACGATAGCCCGAGTAGACGTGCGAATCAACCCGTACGCCAAAGCCACCGGGAGGATTGAACACCTCGATGAGGCCGGGGTGCGGACGGAAGTTGTGGGCCGGATCCTCGGCGTTGATGCGGAACTCGATCGCGTGACCGCGCAGGGCTATATCGGCCTGGTTCGCGTGCTTCATGGGAAGACCCGCAGCGATGCGGATCTGCTCCTTGATGATGTCCACGCCGGTGATCTGCTCCGTGACCGGATGCTCGACCTGAACGCGGGTGTTCATCTCCATGAAGTAGAAGCGTCCGTCAGTGTCGAGCAGGAACTCGACCGTGCCGGCGTTGACGTAGCCGACCTCACGGACCAGCTTGATCGCCGCAGCACCCATCTCAGCACGAAGCTCGGGGCTAAGCGCCGGACTCGGCGCCTCTTCGACGAGCTTCTGGTGACGGCGCTGGATCGAACAGTCACGCTCGTGGAGGTACACGGCGTTGCCGTGCGTGTCCGCGAGGACCTGGATCTCGACGTGGCGCGGTCGAGCGAGGTACTTCTCAAGGTAGACGGTGTCGTTGCCAAACGCTGCGGCGGCCTCGGTCTTGGCGGCGACCAGATTCGACTTGAGCTCCTCGGCGTCGCGTGCGACGCGCATGCCCTTGCCGCCGCCACCGGCCGACGCCTTGATGAGGACCGGGAAGCCCACCTGCTCGGCGAAGCCCAGCGCCTCTTCGTAGGTCTCAACAGCTCCATCGGAACCCGGCACGCACGGCACGCCGGCACCCATGGCGGTCGCGCGGGCGACGGACTTGTCACCCATGCGGTCGATCGCCTCGGGCGCGGGACCGATGAAGGTCAGGCCGGAATCGGCACACGCGCGCGCGAACGCGGAGTTCTCTGCGAGGAATCCGTAGCCCGGATGGATCGCCTGAGCGCCCGTGGTGAGGGCGGCCGAGATGATGTTGGGCATGTTGAGGTATGACAGCGACGACATCGCGGGCCCCACGCACACGGCGTGGTCGGCCATGCGAGCCGGCAGGGAGTCGCGATCCATCTCCGAGTACACGGCGACGGTCTCGATGCCCATTTCGCGGGCCGCACGGATGACACGGAGTGCGACCTCGCCGCGATTGGCGATCAGGATGCGATCGAACACTGCGCCTCCCGCCTAGGCCGGCTCGTAGTAGAACAGGACCGTTCCATACTCGACCGCGTCACCGTTCTTCACGCCGATCTCGCGGATGACGCCCGCCTCCTCGGCGGTGATCTCGTTCATGAGCTTCATCGCCTCGACGATGCACAGCGGCTGGCCCTCGCTCACCGAGTCACCCACGGCGACGAACGCGGCAGCGCCCGGCGACGGCGACTCGTAGAAGGTGCCCACCATGGGAGCGACGACGGTCTTCCATGCCGCAGGGCGAGCACCCTCGACCGGAGCTGCCTCGACCGGGGCGGCAGCCACGGGGGCAGCAGCCGGCGCGGGGGCGGCTGCGGGGGCAGGGGCGGCTGCGGCCGTCACGGCTCCGGCCTTGCGGACGACGACCCTGTTGTCGCCCTCCTCGATGACTACCTCGGCGACATCGGAGGCCTCGAGGGCCTTGATGAGTTCACGAATCTGATTGACATCCACGGAATCTTCCTCCCTGACAGTGTGGACCTCTTCGCTCATGAGGAAGACGGCCTTCTCGGCGCCTTCGCGATGAGCGGTGAGGTAGGTGCGGGCCTCGTTGGGGAAGAGGGCGTACATCAGCACGTCCTCTTCACTGCGGGCCAGATCACCGATCTCAGCCTCGACTTCAGCGTAGGTGGTGGTGACGAGAGAGCCCGGGCGCACGTCGGCTGCCAGCGGCGTCTCACCGCCCAACACCTTCGCGACGATCTCCTTGTCCATGGGACCGGGCGCCTTGCCGTAGTAGCCGCGGATATAGTCCTTCATCTCCTGCGGCACGATCGCCCAGCGCTTGCCCGTCAAAACGTTGATCACGGCCTGCGTCCCGACGATCTGCGACAGCGGCGTGACGAGCGGCGGATAGCCGACCTCGGCGCGGACCCTGGGGATCTCCTCGAGCACGTCGGGCAGACGATCGGCGGCCTTCTGGAGCTCGAGCTGGCTGACGAGGTTGCTCATCATGCCGCCCGGAACCTGGTGGCTGAACACCTCCATCGACAGCAGTGTGGTGATGCCTCGCTTGAGGCCCTTCTTGGAGCGCACGCCCTCCCAGTACTCGGCGATCTCGAACAGGAGGTCGAGGTCGATACCCGAGTCGTAGGGGCTCTCCTTGAGCGCCGCGACGATCATCTCGACCGCGGGCTGGCTGTTACCGAAGGCGAGCGCGACCACGGCGGTGTCGATGATGTCCGCACCGGCCTCGGCTGCCTTGAGGTAGTTCATGGGGGCCATACCACCGATGTAGTGGCAGTGGACGTGAACCGGGAGCCCGACCTCGTCTTTGAGCGCGCGCACCATCTTCTCGGTACGGAAGGGCGTGAGCATGCCCGCCATGTCCTTGATGCAGATGGTGTCGGCGCCAAGCTCCTTGAGCTGCTGAGCGTAGTCGAGGAATGAGTCGAGGGTGTGCACCGGCGACACCGTGTAGCTGATGGCGCCTTCGAAGTGGCCACCGGCCTCCTTGATGGCACGAGCGGGGGCCTCGACGTTGCGGATGTCGTTCAGCGCGTCGAACACACGGAAGACATCGATGCCGTTTCGCTTCGACGCCGCACAGAACCGGTTGACGATCTCGTCACTGTAGTGGCGATAGCCCACAAGGTTCTGACCACGCAGCAACATCTGGAGCGGCGTCTTGGGGCAGTGCTTCTTGATGACGCGCAGGCGCTCCCACGGGTTCTCATCAAGGAACCGGAGGCAGGAGTCGAACGTGGCCCCGCCCCAGACCTCGAGGGACCAGTAGCCCACGGAGTCCATCTTGGGCAGGATCGGCAGCATGTCGCCGATCTCCATGCGCGTTGCCCACAGCGACTGATGAGCGTCGCGGAGCGTGGTGTCAGTGATATGTACAGGTCGCATCGCGGTTATCCCGTCCCCTTGCTCAAGCGAGCGGCCTCGCATGCGTATCCATGCGTAGTCCGAAGAGTATATACGAGGCCGGGCGGGTCCACACCTGCGACCTCGCCCGGCTTCGATGATTCCCAGAAACTAGACGCGAGTGATGTAGCGCCCGTCACGAGTATCGATCTTGAGCTTGTCGCCCGTGTTCACGAACATCGGGACCTGCACGACGGCACCGGTCTCGAGGGTCGCGGGCTTGGTGCCGCCCTGAACGGTGTCGCCCTTGAAGCCGGGGTCGGTCTCGGTGACCTCGAGCTCGACGAACATCGGCGGCTCGACACCCATGTACTCGCCGTCCGCGGTCTGGATCTCGACCTCGTCGTTCTCTTTGAGCCACTTGGCAGCTTCGCCCACGAAGTCGGCGTCCAGCTCGACCTGCTCGTAGGTGTTGTTGTCCATGAAGTGGAAGGCGGCGCCGTCGTTGTAGAGGTACTGCATCTTCTTGGTCTCGATGCGTACGTCATCGAACTTCTCACCCGCGCGGAACGTGTAGTCGACCACGCGCCCGCTCTGAAGCTCCTTGAGCTTGGTGCGCACGAATGCGCCGCCCTTGCCCGGCTTCACGTGCTGGAACTCGATGATGACCCAACGCTTGCCCTCGTGGACGATGCACATGCCGTTCTTGAACTGCGCGGTGGTAACAGGCACTTGTGATGCTCCTTCACGCTCTCGCCCGCACGACGCGGGCGGTTGTCTACAGCTCGATGAGGTCCTTGGTCGAACGGGTGAGCACGCGGGCCCCACCCTCTTCTACGACCACCAAGTCCTCAATTCTAACACCGCCGAAACCCGGCACATAGATGCCCGGCTCCACGGTGATGACGCTACCCGCGAGCACGCTCTTTGTCGCGCGGGGACCCACGCCAGGCAGCTCGTGCACTTCCCTGCCCACCCCGTGACCCAGACCATGCCCGAAGCGCTCACCAAAACCGCGCTCCTCGATGACGGCGCGAGCGGCCGCATCGATCGCCTTGCCCGGCAGACCGGGCCTGACGGCCTCGATCCCCGCGATGTTGGCGGCAAGCACCGCTTCGTAGATCTCACGCTGCCTGTCGCTCGCCGAACCCACCACCACGGTGCGCGTCATGTCGGCACAGTACCCGTCGATCTTGGCGCCGAAGTCCATCTTGAGCAGCTCGCCGCTCCCCACCGCGCGGTCGGTCACCTTCGCGTGCGGCAATGCCGAGTTGGGTCCGCTGGCCACGATCGCGTCGAAGGCCACGCCCTCGCTGCCGTTGCGGCGCATGAAGAACTCGAGCTCGAGGGCGATCTCGCGCTCGGTCACACCAACGCTGATCACCCCGAGGATGTGGTCGAAGGCGCGATCGGTCAGCTCTTGCGCGGCAGCGATACGCGCGATCTCATCGGCTTCCTTGATCTGCCGGATCTCCTCGACCCACTGATCCAGCGGCTCGAGCTTGCCCGCGAACTTCTCGGAGAGGAACCGGAAGCGGCCGTAGGGCACTGAGGTCTCGATGGCCATGCTGTCGATACCATCACGCTCGAGGTCGGCGCACAGCGTGATGTAGAGGTTCTCTCGGGGAACCCGGATCTCCCAGGCGGTGCCGGCGGCAGCCGCTGTGGCCGCAGCCGAGTACCGGGTGTCGGTGTAGAGCAGGGTCGAGTCTTGGGTGACGATGACCGCGTGGGCGTCCTCGGAGTCGAACACCCCCTCGAAGCCGGTGAGGTAGGCGACGTTCGCCGGGTCGGTCACCATCATGGCGGGGATGCTGTCCGCGTCGAGACGGGACCGTAGCGCCGAAATCCTGCGTGCCGCGTCCATCAGCGACCGCCGACCAGATCGACGGCCGCTCGAAGTCCCAGCGCGTAGCTGTTGATGCCGAACCCCGAGATCTGCCCCGCGCACACGGCTGCGAGAACGCTGCGATGCCTGAACTCCTCGCGGGCATGGATGTTCGACAGATGCACCTCGACCACCGGCAGGCCCACCGACGAGATGGCGTCTCGCAACGCGATGGAGTAGTGGGTGAAGGCCCCGGGATTGAAGACCACCGCATCGAACTCGCCGCGCGCCTCATGAAGCGCATCGGTCAAAACGCCCTCGTGATTGCTCTGGACGAAAGCCACCTCGACTCCAAGCTCAGCCGCCAGTGAGCCGAGCATCGTCTCAACATCGGCGAGCGTATCCGCGCCGTAGACCTCGGGTTCGCGCGTACCCAGCAGGTTCAGGTTAGGACCATTCATCACAAGGATCCGGCTCATCGCGTCACGCTCCCGCCTTCGTCGCCGCCCACGCATCCAGATGGGCGGTCATGATCACGTCATCCACCGGCTCGCACCGCCACAGCCCCGGTCCGTCAACCAACACCATGCGCACGACGCCGGAACGCGACTTCTTGTCGCCGCGCATCGCCGAGAGGGCCACCCCGGGCTGTACCCGTTGCGTGATGGCCTTCAACCCCAGCGCGTCGAGCAGATGGTCCTGCCGCTTCACGAAGTCGGTGGAGGCATGACCCGCCTGGACGGAAAGCCTGGCCGCGAATCGCATCCCCTCGGCCACCGCCGCCCCGTGCGTCACGGTGCCGTAACCAAGCTCCTTCTCGATCGCGTGTCCGAGCGTGTGCCCGTAGTTGAGGCACTCCCTGGGTCCCTCTTCCCTCTCGTCGCGTGCGACGACGCCTGCCTTGAACACCACGCAACGCCTGACGATCTCGGTCACGACGGATTCCTCGCGAGCGAGAACCGCGCTCGCGTTGGCCTCAAGCCACTCCATGAACTCCTCGCCGTCGAGCACCGCGGTCTTTGCGACCTCGGCAAGCCCACTGAGCCACTCGGACTCGGGGAGCGACGCAAGAACCGCCGTGTCGGCGAGTACCGACAGCGGCTGCTTGAACGCGCCCGCAAGGTTCTTTCCGGCAGCCAGGTCGACGGCGGTCTTGCCTCCGACAGACGAATCGACCATGGCAAGCAAGGTCGTGGGAATCTGCACGAAGTCGATGCCGCGCTGGTATACCGAGGCGACAAAGCCGGCCAGATCGCCGACAACTCCGCCGCCCAAGGCGACCACGGCATCGGTTCTCGAGAGCCCGCCTTTCGCCATAGCCTCGAGCAGCTCCCCGGCGACCGACCAACTCTTGGTGGATTCGCCCGCGGGAACCGTGAGGGACAGGACCTTGAAACCCGCCCGAGCGAGCGAGATGTCGACCTGCTGGGCGAACCTTGCCCCCACGTTCGCGTCAGTGACGAGCGCCACCATGGGCGCTTGCGTGACCGCACGGACACGCGCACCTACCTCGCCGAGGACCCCCGGACCGATGGTCACGTCGTATTCGGCTCCCGGGACGGCCACCCGGACATCGATGCAGCTCATCCAACGGCTCCGATCGAATCGATGATCATGTCGGCAACCTCGTCGGCGTCACGGCTGACCGTATCGATGGTCACGTCCGCCGCCGTACGATAGAGCGACTCCCGAGCGGCCAGCAGCGTCGTCGCGGCAAGTGATGCCCCGGGGCCGGAGAGCAGGGGCCGTGTACCCGTGTCCCCAACGCGTGCGATCGCCTCACCCGCGGTGACCTGCAGGTACACCGTGACGCCGTCACGTTTGAGAACGGCGCGGTTCTCGGGACGAATCACCACTCCCCCGCCACAGGCGACCACGCTCGGCGCCTCCCCGCTCAGCGCCTCAAGCGCGGCGGTCTCCAGTGCGCGAAACGCCTCCTCGCCGTCGGTCTCGAATATCTCGCGGATCGTACGTCCCGCGACAGCCTCGATGCGTTCATCCAGGTCGACGAACGGGCGCGCGAGACGCTGCGCGACGACCCGTCCGACCGTCGACTTGCCTGCACCCATGAATCCAACGAGGAAGATGTGCCTGGTCACCGGGAGATCCGCTCACGATATCGAGCGATCGCGTCGAGCATGTCCGGCACGCAGTCGCCACCGAACTTGTCCATGTAGGCGGCGGCCAGAGCGAAGGCGACCTCGGCCTCACCCACCACCGCAGCAGCAGGCACGGCGCAGACGTCGCTGCGCTCCTTGCTCGCGTCGACGGCCTCCATGGTGTCGAGATGAATGCTGGGAAGCGGTCGCATCAGCGTGGGGATCGGCTTCATGGCCGCACGGACCACGACCGTCTCGCCGTTGGACATGCCGCCCTCGAGCCCGCCAGCGTGATTCGTGGTGCGATAGATGCCTCGGTCCGCGTCGTGGAAGATCGCGTCATGGGCCTGGCTGCCCACACCGGCCGCGGCCGCAAAACCATCACCGATCTCGACACCCTTGATGGCTGGTATCGACACCATCGCCGACACCAAGGCGCTGTCCAGCCGCCGGTCGGGCTCAGCGTACGTCCCAAGACCCGGAACCACGCCTCGCGCATAGACCACGAACGTTCCACCGAGCGACTCACCGTCGGCGCGCGCTTGGTCGATCGCGCGTCGCATACGCTCGCTCGCCGCCGGGTCAGGGCACCGTACGTCGCTTGCCTCAACGGCGGCGGCATCGACGGTACCGGCGTCGATAGGAGCCGCGAGCACCCCTCCGATGGACTCGACGTACGAGCCCACCTCGACGCCCAGGTCGCGAAGCAGTGCCTTGGCGACACCGCCCGCGGCGACCCTGGCGGCGGTCTCTCGCGCGCTCGCGCGCTCAAGGATGTCGCGCGTGTCATCCGAGTCGATCTTGAGGACGCCGCTCAGATCGGCGTGCCCCGGGCGTGGATGCGTCTCGCGGATGCCCTCGGGCTTGTCCCCTGAGACGGCCATGATCTCGAGCCAGTTGTCCCAGTCACGATTCGCGACCGCCAGCGCGATAGGACTCCCTATCGACTTGGCAAAACGCACCCCGGACAAGATGGTGACTCGGTCGGTCTCGATGCGTTGCCGGCCGCCTCGGCCGTAGCCGCTCTGACGGCGAGCCAAGTCGGCGTCGATCGAAGCGATATCGATGGTGATGCCGGCAGGGACGTGGCTGACGATCGCCGTCAGCGCCCGACCATGTGATTCCCCGGCGGTGGTGTAGCGCATGCTCGAGACCCTTTCCGCAGGTGCGAAGCGTGCGCAGATTCTAGCAGAGCCGGGTCACAACGAGCCTACTTGGCGATGCCCTGACCGACCGTCAGCGTCACGCGGCTGTCACCGAACAGCATGACCACGGTGTCCCCTGAGATGCTCAGAACCTTCCACGGGGTATCCGGGATGGTATCGCCCTCAGCGAGCACGTACGTGGTTCCGTTCCAGACCAGCTCGGCAACGTCCTTGCCGTCCTGCGTCGAGACACTCACGAGGAACAGGGTATCGGCGGGAACGTCCACGGTGCTCGATGATCCGCTCGATCCGGTGGACGACGCGTCGACCGACATGGACACCTTGACCGTTGGCTGGAAGATGTTGCGGAAGGCGAACGTGTCCGCCCACGGCTCTGCGGGTCGCTCGGTGGGGCTCGTCTCTTGGCTCTGTCCGGCGGTCGACGTCGTGACCGGCGGAACGACCACACCGTTGTCCGAGGACGACGTGTCCTGCCCGAACACGAAGAAGAACAGAATCGCTGCGATGGCGCCGCCGATCAAGATCAGCGCGACGCCGCCGATGACCAGCTTGCCCGTGGTGCTCGCGAAGAACCCCGCGAGCCCCTTCTTGGGCTCAGGTGCCGGTGCTTCAAGCGCGGGGTCCGGCGTGTTGAAAGAATCGACCACGATCCGTCCCCTCTCTACTGCGCCGGCGCCGGGGCGGCCGGCGCGGCGGTCGATGAACCGGTTGCGGAAGCTGCGGGAATGACGTACGTCTCGAGCCTGATGGTCGTTGCCACCGGGTAGTACGGAGGCGTCTTGATCTCAAGCGCCGAGGCATCAGTGAGGTTCATCGTCTCGGAGGTGAAGTCGACGATCCGCACCTGACGAGTCAGCTTCTGCAGCTGCTGCAGGAAGTCGACGGTGTCCGCCCACGTGCCTGCCACCTGGAGCTCCATCGGCATCTGAATGGCGGCCGTCGCAGACGCCTGAACCGGCGCGTTGGGCGTGACCGACCTGACAAGAACCCCGGAGGCGTACGCCGTGTCCTGGATCTCGATGATCAACGACGGCAGCTCAGGGTTCTCCGGAACCGCGTTCGCCAACTCGATAAGCGTCTGATCGGTGATCGCGGCGTTGTCTTTGACCTGTCGCCTCTGGTCGAGCAGTGTGCGCGCCGCATCGGACTCCTGCTCCGCCGTGGCGATCTGCGATGACAGCTCGCCCAACTTGCCGAACTGCGGAACCACGAGCACGACGATAAGAACGATAACGATGAGGACTGCTGCGGCCGAGAACGCGATGAGCCTGTCCCTGGGAGAGAGATTCATCGTGTCACCTACTGCCCTTGCGAGGCCGAGGCCCCACCGTTGATCTTGGCGGTCACGTTGTACTCCAACACGGTCGCGCTGGCATCAGCGCTGACGGTGTCAGGCTGAAAGTTGCTGGCCTGAAGCTGGACCCTCTGCGCCTTGTTCAGCCAGATGTCGCTCAGGTCCTCCACGAATCCCAGCCTCACGAGCAGGCCGGCGATCGACTTGTAGTTCTCCTTGACGCCCGTCGACTTGCCCATGGGCGTGTAGCCGTCGAGCGACACGCCTGTCTCCTGGGAGCAGACCACCTTGCGCGTCCACACCTCGTCCGGCAAGACCAACGAGATGTCTTCAGCGAGACGCCCCATATCGACTCGACCGGCGAGCGCCGTCTGTGCGGTCAACTCGCGCGCCTTGAGCTCTTGCTCCTTGCGCTCGAAGATCGCGTAGGACTCCGCCTGTGCGGTGAGCTGGGCGGTGGCCTCCTTGGTCTGCTGAAGAACGTCGTTCTGCTGGCTGATGAGCAGCTGCATCACGAGCCAGATGCCCGCGATGACCGCGACGAGCACCACCGTTGCGACGATGACATACGGATAGAAGCGGTCGTACTTCCTGCGCTCGATTATCTCGGGAGGAAGGAGGTTGATCCTGATCATCTATCCGACACCCCCCAGGGCCAATCCCACGGCCGGGGCACAACCCATCCGGTCCTCAAGTGCCAGCTGTTCCGCCGACGGCGCGAGATTGATGCGTGCCAACGGATCACCGAGCACGATGGGGGTCTGGAGACCCTTCTCGAGGTAGTTTGGCAGGTTGCGCAGCATCGAGGCACTACCCGTGAGCACGATACGCTTGATCGTGCGCACCTGCGTCGCTTGGGTCAGATAGTAGTCAAGCGAGCGCCGGACCTCGGCGATGAACCGGTTCGTCTCGCGCTCGAGGGCCTGCTGCGCGATCTGCGCCGCCTCCTGATCCAGCCCGGGGGCCGGCGTGAGCAATCCATCGAGGCTGGGCAGGCCCGCCTGGATCTTGATGCTCTCGGCTTCGTCGTAAGTGAGGTTCATCACGTTGGCGATGGCCTGAGTGAACTGCTTGCCGCCCAGGGCCGAGACACGCGTGAATCGGGGCACGCCGCCTTCGACCACCGCGATGTTCGTGAGACCCGAGGTGATGTGGATGAGGCCCGTCGCTCCCCCGGCGTCCTCATCGGGAAGCACCTGTGCGTCGACTCCGAGGAGCGCGCGAACGAGCGCGAATGCGGTCAGGTCGATGCGCTCAAGCCTGAGGCCAGCCGCCTCGACGGTCTGGACTGCCGCATTGATCATGTCCCGCGACGCCGCGACGAGAAGCACTTCCATCATGTGCTCGTCGGCCGGGGTCATGTAGTCACCGATCACCTCGTAGCTGAGGATAGCCTCCTCCACGGGGATCGGGATGTAGTCTTGGGCCTGGTACTGAATGGCGCCGGCGAGCTCTGCCTTCTCCATGAACGGAAGGTCGATGAGTCGGACGACCACCTTCTGGTTTGCCACACCGATGGCGACTTCCTTGGAGCGGAAGCCCGCCTGCTTCCACAGGCCGGCGATCGCCGAGCCCACGGCCTCGGGGTCGACGATCTCGCCTTCGACCACGGCGCCAAACGGCATGGATGCACGACCGTACCCGGCGAGCGTGAAGCCGCCACTGGAAGGTCGTACGAGCGCAGCCCGTACGTAATCGGTCCCAATATCAAGACCGATCGGGGGCTGTGGGGAGCCGAACCCGACAGGAGCCAACGCTTCCTCCCTCAATCACTGCTACAGAATATGCTTCGTCTAGTGCTGCTGCGATGGTCCTTGGGCGATGATATCACAACGCCCACTGTCAACCAGTCTAACGCCTATCTGTGCACCCAGTCACTTCTTGCCACAAAACCACTCAACTCAGGCATGCCCTTTGGCAGGCTCTTGTAGAGACCCGGCTGAGTGGCGAGGATGACGTTGGTCGACTCGAAGTTGATCGAATCGCAGATGACCGAGCCTCGGAAGTCGAGGTGCGACGAGTTGGTGGCGTGGATGGCTCCGTTGATGAAGATCGCCGCTACGAGCCAGTCGCTCTTAGCGGTCACTTCGATGTCTCCCTGGCTGAGCAGGCCCAGACAGTTGCCGCCGTCCATGACGGGGACCGTCTTCTGATCGCCGGGGACTCCGATGACCTCGGTGAGGCCGTTCGCGGGCCTGATGCTTCCGTCGATGTTGAAGCCGCGCAAACGACCCGAGACGGTCGATCCCTTGGCGACGATGATGCCACGGCCGCTGTACTGCCTGACCGCAGAGGTAAAGCTGACCTGCCCCGTGCAGTAGATCACTGCGTCATCTTTGAGGTAGAGCGTGCCGGTCGCCGAGTCGAACGCCACGGCGGTCGCCGGGGTTCCGTCCCCATCGACCCAGTCACCGAAGCTCGATGTACCGATGGTCGAGTCACCGTTCCAGACGGTGTAGTAGGCGGCATCCGCGTTAGGGTGCGCAGACGCGGTTCCCTTGGGGAGCCGAGTCGCAGTCTGCTGCGCCATCTTCAGATACGAGGCCACGTTGGCGTCAGACAGCGTGGGCAACTCGAGGTCAGGCGCCGACCCCTTCTGGGTGGTGTAGTACTTGCCGCCGGACGGAACGGGCCCATACGCATCGACCGTCGCGCCGGATGCGCCCACCTGGCCGTTACCGCTCGCGGTCCACGTGCCGTCCTTGAGGAAGACGGGGCCGCCGTACAGTCGACCGTTCGCACCCCAGTCCACGTTGCCGTTGACGTAGAGCGAGCCGTAGATCCACGAGCTACCGTTGAAGCTGTTCTTCACACCGACGGTCGAGCCGCCGCCAGAGATGTTCATGTCCCACAGGTTGAGATACTGGAACCGCGTGAGAACGGTGTCGCCTGAGCCCTGCGATACCCCGTTCGAACGCATCTCGTAGATGCCGCCGCCAAGGTCATCGACCCAGACCGTGTAGCTGTCACCGGTATCGAGCGTCACCTTCTTGCCGCCCTGCCACCTGTTCAGGTGATCCGGGTCGAAGAACGGGAGTTCCTGCTCGAGACCGGTGCTGGCGGCCTGAAACGCTCTGCTCTGCTCGCCGTTGACCACCGACTCGTTCAGGGTCTGCTGCGCGAGGACGAATCCGCTCAGGGCGACAACGGTGACGATCGCGATGACCCCCATGACGATCATGAGAGCGAATCCGTCGTCTGACTTGCGCCTCTGTGCCACTGCGGCCACCGGCCTTCCTACCTGTTCCTGAAGTATGTGGTGCGCGAATCGGTGAAGTACTGCCCATCGACCGAGCTGACCATCTCGACCTTGACGCTGTCTGCGGTTGCGAGCTGCGTCGCCACGAGCGAACCGTTGTAGTACGTGAAGAGCGGCTTGCCCTTGGCGCGGTTGGCGTTCACGGTGGACAGGACCTCCGTGCGAACCAGCGTGCGTGCCGATCCGGAGCCCTGATAGACACGCAAGACCAGCGTACCGTCCGTGTTCGCGGTGTACTGCTGCTGCAGCGTGGTCCCGGGCTTGTAGAGCGACGGGAACTCGAGCGTGACGTTGTACGCCTCGATCGATGCGCCGGCCGTGGGTGCGGTGCTCTGCGCGAACGCCGCATCCATCTGGGCGAGCGGCGCGGTGACACTGCGGGCGAACTGCGACTGCCGCTCGGCGACGCTCTGCGCGCTGTAGCCGAACGAGAGCCCCATATACGCAACTCCGAGAACGAAGCCCATCAGCACGAGGACGACAAGCATCTCGGCGAGGCTGATCCCGCTGTCATCTCTTAGGCGATCCATCAGTACGTCCACGGGTCGGACTGGAGCGCGGTGGCTGCAGCCTGGTTTGCAGTCGACGAGAGGCCGGCAGCGTTAGTCGCCAGCGTGGGCTCGACGGCGCCCGTAGCGCCATAGCCCGTCGCCTTGATGCCGCCGACGAGCACCCTGAAGTACAGCGCGGAACCGGAGCTGCCCGCGAACTGCTTGTCGAACGTGATCTTGGTCGCCCTTGAATCCGTCTGGTCGACCTTGGGCGCGTAGCTCGGCGCGTCCTGGGTGGCGCCAAGGGTGACCCATCCGGACGAAGGTGACGCGGAGTTCAGGTACTGGACCTCGTAGGTCGCACCGGTCATGTTCGCGGGGAACTGGGGCTTGGGCACCCACAAGGTCACCACGTAGTCGACCTTGGCCTTAGAGCCGTTGCCCGTGATCTTGGTCTGGCAGGTGCTCTTGTAGATCGAGGTTCCGCTCTCGCACAGGATCTCGGGTCGCGTCACGACGAGACTCGCGCAGTCACGCGCAGTGGCACTGGAGGGCTCGTTGTGCGGGCTGCCTGAACGGACGCTGCACCACACCCGGCTGAACGGCGGCAGCGTGCGCAGGTAGAACGACGACGCCGCGCTGTCCATCGAGACGTCGAGCGCGAGCGGACCGGCGTTGGTGACCGCATCCGCGTACGTGGCGCCGGCGCCGACCGTGTCGCTCGCAACAAGAGTCCAGCTTGAGGGCGAGCCGCTCGTGAGTTCGCGACGAATCTGGTACTGGTACCGGCTGGCGTAGTTGGGCAGAGTGTCCGGTCCGCCGTCGCGCGCAGCAGGCCACTGCATGCGAACCTTGGCGCTGGTGAGCGCGGTCATGGTGGGCGCCCCGGGAGGTGCGAGCGGCGCGATGTTGTCGATGATGAAGCGTCGGGCCACGCTCGTGGTGCGGCCCTTGTCGTCGGTGACGATCGCCGTGACGGTCTGGAACCCGTCGATCACGCCGTCTTGGCGCGTGTCCCATGTCGGATCCGCCCACAAGGTGACGACCGTCGGGTTGGGGCTGAAGATCGCCGGAGAGCCTCCCAGCTGCGGCGTGAGGGTTCGACCGGCGACCTCGTAGCGGACCTCTTTGACCTTGTCGGAGGGGCTATAGGCTTTGGTCTTGAGGATGATCGCGCCACCCTTGAGCCGCTCGCTGATGAACAGCACTTCGTCGTCCAGAGGGGCCACCGCGTCATCGAACTCGATGATCGGGGCGTCGGGGTCGTTTGAGAGCGTTCGGTTGAACTTGGGGTTGCGCAGGGTGACTCGCGTCTCGTAGCGCTGGGTCTGGCCATTGAGGATGGCGACCGCGCCGATTCTCAAGTACTTGATGTACTCGTCACCCAGGGTGGCCTTGGTCTCCACGTTCATCGTGATGGTGACGGTCACGCCATTGACCACACGCTGGATGGGAGCGGTCGGCGTCTGCACCTGGTCCCACGGCGTTGAACGCACCTCGTCGATGTAGGAAGCGACGACGTTGGTGAGAATACTCTTCTCCTTGGCGTCCACCGTCATGCGCGACGACACGCCCATCAGACCCACCAGGGCCGTCAGCACGAAGAAGAGGATCGCGGCAGCGACCACGACCTCGGTGACCGAGAATCCGTCGTCACGCCTATACATCCGATCGACCATCGCGCACCTCACATGCAACGGTAGCGCACGCGTGTGCGTGCTTCCTCGTATCAAGTATCGGCACCCCCAACGTCCTCTTTAGCGCGGCGGAGCTGTTTCTGTGATTTTCATCACCCGTCTGACATCTAGCGCGCAAGCGCCAGATACCACGTCCAGACAGCAGGCCCCCATACCGCGACAAGCAGCGCGCCCACAGCAAGCCATGGCCCAAACGGAATCTTGGCCGACATCCCCTTGCCGGACCGCCGCATGGCGATCACGCCCACCACGGCCCCAAGCACGCTTCCCACGAACAGCACCATCATGCCGTAGAGCCCCAGGTACACGCCGATGGCGCCCAGAAGCTTGACGTCCCCCATCCCAAAACCCTGCTGCTTCCGTGCCGCGCCGTAGAGCAAAGCGATCCCCAGCGACAGCCCGGCTGATGCGATCGCACCGATGAGCGCAGAGAGC